>CAUEKH010000025.1 GCA_959018155.1 uncultured Hungatella sp. | reverse complement strand
GGCGGTCAACGATTCTCCCATAAAGATGGAGGGCGCCGGGGATGCCTAAATTGCTTGCATCATTGTAGCTGTAACAGTACCACGTTCCGGAAGGGAACTGCTTTGCATTTTTGCTGTTTGGCATTCCATAAAAGGCTGTCACGGTATAATCGAGGAGCGATTCACTAAAGGTATTCAGCACCTCTTTGTTTAAATCGTTCATTTCATATGCCTGGGAGTAGAAGCCGATGATCACCGTATTGTTCCCATTTACAAAATAATATCCATCCTGTAAAGACATATCCTGAATATAACCAGTCGGGACTGTAAAGGTCGCATTGCCAAATGGAACGGTGGCGCCTGCTGTCAGCGGTTGGGCTACAGGAACAGTCTGTGTCTGAACCACCCCGTCTACGATCCAGGCCCCAGAGGCATCTACCATGTAACCATCAGGAGTCTGAGTATTTAACAGACAGTATCCCTCCGGTGTGAAATAGTAACACCTGCCATCTACCCAGTTCCAGCCCCCGGCCAGGTAAGACTGGTCATCATTTTGGTACCACCAGCCGGTAGTATCCTGCATCCACTGACCTGCAAATGCGGTCATACTCATTGCCAGGCTCATGATGCCTGCAATTACTGTAACCCATAATTTGTTCTTCATAAAATATAACGTCCCCCTTTCCTGTTTATAATTACAGTATACGGCTGCAAAAGGGATTCAGTCAAGCCAGACCTTCAAAATAAAACGTATTTTACCGTATCTGTCATTTTTTCTGCTCTGCCAGCCACATCTGAAAGTAAGGCTCAATGATACTGAACTGCGCGGGCCCGATATCGAGTAAAAATGTGTGGAAATCCTTTAACACAAACTGATTCTTCAGAAGCTTCTGTGCAGTATTGCGCATTTCCATAATTTCCATGTAGCCCACATAGTATTCCATATAATTCGTAGGATTTTCTATCAGAGCATAGTAGACAGAATCAATGGTACTGCTTTCTACCAGGTTAAATGTCTCCTTTAAGTAACCGGCAACCTGTTCCTTATCCCAGCCCTCATAATTAATATTGATGTCGAGCAGCGCATAGAGAGCCAGGGTAGCGGCTGAATTGTGGGACAGCAGGCTTCCGAGGTTATGATCGAGTCCATTTTCCAGGGTATAAGAGTAATGTTCCACATACGTGGCCCAGCCTTCCGAGTAGCAGGGGAAGGAGAGAATATTTCTCAAATCACATTGGTTGCGGCTGATAAAATAGACGTTCTGGTATAAATGCCCCGGATACCCCTCGTGAGCCAGCGTCGGAAAGAGATCCTCGTTCTGAAAACGTTCTCCTCCATTAATATAAATGACGTTATCCTCATACCGATCCAGCGGAGGTACCAGATAAAATGCAGGGCTTAGAGACGTTTCAAGCGCTTTGGGAACGTATTTTACCGCGTAATTTGTGTTTGGAAGTTCCGGGAAATCTGTGGCAATCAACCCCTTAAGCGCTTCCAGGATTTCCTCCGGTTTCGTATAGGAAAACTGGTAGGAATCGAGGGAATCCACCACCTCCGGATGAGCCTTCACAATCTGTCCTAACTGCTCTAAATCGTCGCTCATCTGATTTTCTATCGCCTTCTTAAGCTTCGGAATCGAATCGTAGGAAGTTCCGGTGTTGGACCTGACCAGATACTCAAAATACTCTTTTCCCTGGGGATAATAACAGAGCCCCTTCTCATTCTGTCCCGTCCCCATCAGCTTTGTGATTCCGTCGACCAGACTCTGATAGGCCGGAATAAAGTGCTCCGTTAAAACTTTTAAGTTCTGTTCCTTATAGGCCGCCCGCTCCTCCTCCGTAAGCCCTTCCAGGGCGTCAATACGCTCGTTAAATGTCTCCGTCAGGAAACTGCGCTCCGGCGGGATTAAATAGGCTTCACACGATTCTAAGACGTGGTCGGCCGCAGTATCACACATAAATAAACCGGCCTCCGATTTCTGCCGTTCAAATTCCAGAAGCTGTCCGTAATACGTATCAATGGTGGAGAGCAGCTCCAAATAATTATCCACGTCCTGCTTCGTATAAAACGCATATTCCGCAAGGAGGACCGGAAGCTGTGCCTGCACGCCGATGGTGCTGGTAAACGGCTGTGCGTAGAGTTCCAGCCCTTCTGCGGACAGTTCTGTATTAAGGTAAGAATCCAGAATTTTATAGGTGACCTTTTGCTCCCTGGACAGCTTTTGAGGATTGATGGAGTGCAGCTGTTTCTGAAGCTTTTTCATGTCGTCAAAATCTTTTTTCATGGACGCAGTGGAAAATTCGCCAAACGTATTGGGAACATCCGTAATCTGGCGGGAGGCCGGATCCGCCAGCGTATAATGTAAATCAAGATTCGATTTACTGATTTCCTCCCGGAACAGTGTCTCGGCCAGAAGGTTAAACTGGGCCTGGGCGGCCGCGTCATCCGCCCGGTACTGTTCATACGTCTCCGATTCCGGAATACTCTTCGGTGTTTTCTGTACTGCGCAGGCCCCAAGGAGAACGGCCGACAGAATCGCAGCCAGAATCAGCCGGATTCGGAAACGTTTAAAATGGTTATCTTTCATGTTAATTCCTCCAATATTCACTATTATAATGTATATGGAGAATAAATGAAACTCATGAGTGGAGATTTATGGATCAATCATGGAAAAACCATCAATCCTATAGATACTCCTCCCCTTCCAGCAGAAGCAGCTGCCCCATTTTTTCCTTCGGGGCGGAATGGATGACCGGAACCGGTTCACCGGCATTTTCCATGAGTTTTTTCAACTTTTCAGCCAGAACTCTGCATACCGGTTCATGGGCCTTCGAGTGGATCAGATTGTGGAGTTCATACGGATCATGCTCTAAATCATATAAAAATGTTTCCGTATATTCTTCACTTCCGGAATCTTTGATGGGGTTCTTATCCAAGGCTTCCACCGAGTATTTCCACCGGTTCGTCCGAATCGCCCGTCCCACCTGGCTTTCGCTGATCTGGATGAAGATGTCCCGATCGGCAGGCGCATTTTTATCGTGAAGGATGTAAGGCATGACAGAATGGCCCTGCATATCTTCCGGAACACTGATATCACACGCGTCTAAGAGCGTGGGGGCGAGATCGACTAAACTCACCTTCTCCTTCAGCTTCCCTCCGCCGGTAAATGGGCCGCCGCAGAAGGCAAGCGGAATCCGGATGGAACTTTCATGGCAGGAACGCTTATATTCTTTATTTCTTGTCTTGAAATGACAGCCGTGGTCGGTGGAGTAGACCAGTATGGTATTTTCAGCCATTCCCAGGCTCTTTAATGCATCCCGGATTCGTCCCAGCGCCTCGTCGAGACGTCTGACCATCCCGTAATATCCGCCCAGATGTTCCCAGGCGGTTCCCTTTAGAGAGCCCAAATCAGGCGGCATATAGCCGGCGGGCACATTTTTATAGATATCGGGTGCAGGAAAATCATCGTAACAGTTCTGAAAATGAGGTTCCAGGAAAGAGAGGAATAAAAAGAATGGCTTTTCCTTATCTTTTCTGTCGTTGAGAAATCGAATGGCGGCGTCGGTTAGGGCATCCACCCGGTAGCCGGGAAGTTCAACCGGCTGATTGTCATTGTCGTATACCACGGTGTGATAGGCGGTGGAGGTGTGTTCCAGGGAGTTGGCGCCTAACCACCACTGATAACCGCCCCGGTTTTCGGCCGGCACAGCGCCTCTCTCATCTGATAAATGCCATTTTCCGATATAACCGGTATCATAGCCGGCGTCATTGAAGTAATCAGCCATCGTCTTATGTTCGCGGGAAAGTACGACGCCGTTGCGGTAATTTCCGGTTGTCGTGGCATACTTTCCGGTCTGCAGCACAGCCCTGGCCGGACCGCAGACCGGCTGTGGAGTGAAGGCCTGATCCGCAAATGTTCCATCCATGGCCATACAGTCGAAATTGGGAGTAAGACCGCATGGATTGTGTCCCAGCCCTGTGGTATCGTAGCGCTGCTGGTCGGTAAAGAAAAAGAGTACATTATTTTTCATGAGTAACACCTTCCTGTATTTTTATAAATCGGATACAGATATCTTAACATTACATTTCTTAAGAGAAAACAGAATTCTGCTTTTTGTCCTGCGATCTTTTGTTTTGTCCCTTAACACCAGAGGGGAAAAGGCTTAGAATAAATTTACCAATACAAGGGAGGCAGATATGACAATGGAATATGCAGACAAAAAAATAACAGATTTGAAGGTTGCTTACATCGGAGGTGGTTCCCGCGGCTGGGCATGGAGCCTGATGGCGGATCTGGCGCTGGAACCGGCGCTCTCAGGTACCATGGTCCTTTATGATATTGATATGGAGGCCGCCAGAAAGAATGAAGTGATAGGAAACCGGTTCTCTAAGACAGAGGGCGTTTCCGGTAAATGGAATTACACGACTGCCCCGTCATTAAAGGATGCGCTGACAGGGGCAGATTTTGTGATTATCTCCATATTGCCCGGAACCTTTGATGAAATGGAAATTGATGTTCACGCGCCGGAGAAATATAATATCTGGCAGTCGGTAGGCGATACCGCCGGCCCGGGCGGCTTAAGCCGGGCTCTCCGCACGGTGCCGATGTATGTTGAGATTGCCGAAGCCATCAAAGCGTACTCTCCAGAGGCGTGGGTCATCAATTACACGAATCCCATGTCGGTCTGTGTGGGAACTTTATATAAAGTATTTCCGCAGATTAAGGCATTCGGGTGCTGCCATGAGGTGTTTGGCACACAGAGGCTGTTAAAGGAAATCTGCGAGATGGATTTAGGGCTGAAGGATGTTGACCGGTCTGAAATTATGATTAATGTGATGGGAATTAATCATTTTACCTGGTTCAATGAGGCTTCTTACCAGGGGATTGATTTATTTCCTGTGTACCGCAGCTTTGTGGAGTCACATTGGGAGAGCGGCTATGTGCGCGATGTACAGAATTGGATGAATTCTTCATTTAGCTGCAACAATCGTGTAAAATTCGACTTATTCCTGAAATACGGCTGGATTGCGGCAGCAGGTGACAGGCATCTGGCAGAGTTCATGCCGGGCGATACTTATCTGGACAACCCGGAGACCGTGGAGAAATGGGGATTCCGCCTCACTACAGTGAAGTGGAGACGGGAGAACCTGGTGGAACGTCTGGAAAAGAGCCGTCGTTTATCAGAAGGAGAGGAGAGCGTCTCCTTAAAACCGTCAGGGGAGGAGGGCGTCCTTCTGATGAAGGCTTTATGTGGACTGGAAAGACGGGTCAGCAACGTCAACATCCCCAACACCAGCGGTCAGATCAGCAACCTCCCGAGGACGGCTGTGGTGGAGACGAACGCGCTGTTTTACCGTGACCATATTAAACCGGTAATGGCCGGTGAGGTGAAGGAGGATATAAAGGCCCTTCTCATGCCTCATATTGAGAACCATGAGGATATCATTGCGGCGGCAGCAGAGTGTAATTTTGAGCGCGCCCTGAAGGCATTTAAAAATGATCCGCAGGTGAAAGCAAAATGTACGGATTCCCAGGCGGAAGAACTTCTCCGGTATATGATTCAGAGCAATTTAAAATACCTTCCTGAGGGCTGGAGGCATGTAGGATGAACAGCCGGCTAAAGCTTGGAATGCAGCCGTTCTGGTTCTGGAACGGAGACATGAAAAAAGAGGAGATTGTCAGGCAGATTCAGGAGATGAAGCAAAAAGGGATTCCCGGTTTTATGATTCACCCCAGACAGGGGATGGAACTTCCCTACCTGTCTGAAGAGTATTTTGACAGAGTGCGCCTTGCCGTGCAGACTGCGAAAGAGAGTGATATGGAGGTATGGATTTACGATGAATACCCGTATCCCAGCGGCATCTGCGGAGGAGAGGTGGTGCTCGACCATCCGGAATTTCTGTGTAAACGGCTGAAAAAGGCAGTCTGTGAGGCCAAGGGGGGAGAAGCTGTAAGGCTTTTCGCCCCCTGGGGACGTGTTCTCCTGGCGAGAGCGTACCGGGTCAGAAATGGGAGATATTGTCTCGACGACTACATCGATCTGGAGGCGTATGTGGGAACCGGGTATCAGCAGGAGGTATTCCAGTACAGCGGCCTTACGAAATATAATAAAAAGAGGTATTTTACCGGGGCCCCGGGAAAACTTCTTACCTGGACGCCGCCGGATGGGGAATGGAAAATATATCTGGTAACAGAGGCGGTGCTGGACCATTTTAAATACTTTAATAATTTCATTGACACATTGAACCCGGAGGCAATCCGGTATTTTCTGGAACTGACCCATGAGCGGTACAAAAAATACGTGGGAGAAGAGTTCGGAAAGACGATTAAGGGATTTTTTACGGATGAAGTTACGGCATTTCCTGATAAGGAGCCGTGGTCACCGCTGCTTCCGGGGAAAGTCATGGAGAGATATGGAATTGATCTGATATCCAGCCTTCCGGCTCTCTGGGAAGATTTGGGGGAAGTGTCGTCAAAAGTCAGGTATGCGTACTGGAATACGGCGACGGACTGTTTTATTGAGAGTTACGATAAGACGGTTTATGAATGGTGTGAGAACAATCATCTGCTGTATATCGGGGAAAAACCGATTATGCGCAGCAAAGAACTGAAATACGTCCATATCCCAGGAATCGACGCAGGGCACCAGAAGGTTGGAAGCCCGGCAAAAATGGTGAGTGAGAGATACCGATCCAACGGAAAAATGATCAGTTCCGCCGCCCATTTTTACGATAAGCCTGCCGCTCTCTGCGAGGCCGGTCACAGTATTGGCTGGGGGATGACGATGCAGGATTTGAAGTGGATTTTCGACTGGCTGGCTGTGCAGGGGGTGGATTTCTACGTCATCCACGGCTTTTTCTATACGACGGATGGGCTGAAAAAGCATGACGCGCCACCATCGGCATTCTTTCAGATGGCGTGGTGGGAGGATGCGGCCTGCTTAACGAAATATGCGTCGGATCTGGGACGGTTTTTGCAGTCGCTGAAGCGGCAGGTTCAGATCCTGGTGCTGGATCCGGTAACCTCCAGCTGGACATCAGGGCAGGCGGAACAGGCTTTGCTGAAGGAGGACTTCGCGAAGCTGCAAAACAGGATGCTCTGTGAAGAACTCGATTATTATATCATTGACCCGGAACTGTTTGCCCAGGGGGAGGTGGCAGAAAGAAATGGGGCGGTGACATTTCGAATCCATGGGGAAGATTATGAGGTCCTGGTACTGCCGCCTATGAGGAATTTAGAGGCTGGAGCCTGCAGGAAAGTGGTGGAATTTGCATCAAAGGGCGGAAAGGTGTGCGCTCTGTCCTGCATTCCATTTGAAAAGATTGAAGACTGCGACGCGGTGAAGGAGATGGAAGCACTGTTTGGGCTGGACGGACAGACGCTGTGGGACGCCTATATCAACCAGCTGCCGCGTGAGTCCAGGGAAAATGGAACTGTCTGTTATGCGGCAGAACGGGAAGAACTGATTGGCCGGCTGAAACATTTTCATCTCTGCCCGTGGCAGGTTATTCCGCTTGATGGACGGGGGAGAGACGGACTTCCGGGCATCTTTGGGATTGACGGGGAGGGCCGGGATACCCTGTTTCTGGTCAACACCACACCGGATGAGAGGTGTGTGGAGATTCGTGACCGGGACGGTAAAACAGAAAAGCTGGTTTTGGAAGCCTATGAATCGCGGATTATCAGGGCGGGGCTGGCAGGGCTGGAACGCAGTGCAGAAAGGCTATGTGTGGAAGGGCAATGTACAGAAAAGCAATGTACGAAAAGCCAATGTACAGACCTGCATGGAGATGTCATAACGCTTTCCCTGGAAGACACCATGGAATTTACGACAGGCAGCAGCAATATACTGAGACTGTCCGACTGGACGATGACACTCCCGGATGGCCAGGAAGCAAAGGCAGAACCGGCGCCGATTATCGATCAGTTGGAGGCAGGCGGATTTTTAAGACCGGTCCGCCAGAAGAAATATTTCGGCTGCCCTAAGGAACTCGATTTTGAAGGGACATCTGTAACCTACCGCACTGAGTTTGAATGCCGTAACCTGATAGACAAAAATCCGGATCATGGAAATCAAAACCGCTTCTATCTTGTGATGGAGCCAGGAACCTTTCTGGGAAAATGGCAGATTTTGATAAACGGCTGTATGTTCAGAGAACAGGATTTTGTGCAGAACAGGGTTTATCTGGACAGCAATTTAACGGCAGATATCAGCGAGGTGCTGAAAGAAGGGAAGAACCTGGTTGAAGTTACCGTGAACACGGAAGTTTCCTATGGAGGTATGAGAAATCCGCTCTATTTATCAGGTGATTTCCGGGTCAGCGGGGCGGATCATGTGTGGACGCTGCTGCCTCCCCTGCGGGAAGGCAGAATGGAGAATTTAACAGAACTGGGACTGCCGTTTTACTGTGGGGAAATCACCTTTTCGACGCAAATCAGGGGGGATTTTGACGGGAGCAGAACCGTTTCCATCAGGCTTTTGGCGCCGTGGCTCACGGATTCCATACGTCTTCGTATCGGGGAATTTGAGACGGAGCCGTGTGCCTGGCGGCCGTATTTCTTCGAAATCCCGGGAGAACTGCTGAAAAGAGAAAATGGCAGAGTAGAGATTGTGGTCAGAAATACGGCCATAGGGCTGTTTGAAGGACAGTGTTTCTGCCAGGACAGTCATTCTTATGAAACCATAGAGCCAGAATAGAGATAAAAAATCAGTCAGCCGCTGTCAGAGCCAGAATACAGGCTTTGACAGCGGCTGACTGTTTGCTTTTTCATCTGCTTATCTTGCGCCGTTGCGGTAATCGGTGGCGGTGATTCCGGTCAGATTCTGAAAATTCCTTCGGAAAGAGCGGGAATTGGAGAATCCCACCATCAGGGCGATTTCATCGACGTTGATATTTGTCGTGCGCAGAAGTTCTTTCGCATGATTGATTCTGACGTTGTTGATATAGGACAGAAGTCCTTCGCCAGTGCTGTTTTTGAAGATTTTTGACATATAATTGGGCGATAAGTTGATTGCTTCAGCCACAGCAGTGACATTTAAACTGTAGTCGGAATAGTAATTTTCAATGTAGTTCTTAATCTTCTTTACCAGCTGATTTTCTCTGTCCTGAACGTTATCCGCAGGAGGTTCACCCTGCTCGCATAAGTAATGGAGAAGTTCTTTTAACTTTGCCTCATATTCCTCCAAAGTATCGCAGCTTAAGGAGGAGGATAAGTAGGACTCTACGATGTCGCGCGTGGCCTGACTGATATAATCGCCGGAATCCATGAGAATCGTCGCAATCAGGGAGTAGATGTTGTAGCGCACGATGATCCTGGAATAATTGTATTTCCGGAGATGGCAGATATAATCGTGCACGATGGTCATGGCCTTATCGAAATCGTGCTGAAATATGGCTAAATTGATTTCTCTCGAGATCTCATTTGATTTCGTATCAGAGAGCAGCCGTTTCTCTTTGGGCTGGGAAACGGAACAGACGCCGGTTATTTTTTGCGTATAGCACTCCTCGAAGGTGTTGATCACATCGGAGTAATAGGAGGAGATCTGCTCAAAATTGTCGAAGGTCTGGCTGATTATGATAAATAAATCTATGTGGAACTGGTTGCTGAAAAAGTCCGAAATCTGCCTGAACCGGGACAATCCGGAACGGTTCCATTCCTCTGACTGCGCGTCGTCCAGGATAAAGAGATAAACATGGAAAAACTCGTCCTGGATATATTCGTATGGAAGCCTGTTATCTAAAATCTCCTCAGTCACATTGTTGATGGCGAACTGCAGCAGTTCCCAGTTTTTCATGATATCATCCTGTGGAAAATTATGGCTGTCAGCGTAAAGCGAGGCTATGATAAAATGTTTATCGGAGAAATTCAAATCCATGGTGTGAATGATATCATTCTGATAGGTGTTGAAATTGACTCCCTTTAATTTCGCATAAAAGTAAAGTTCGCGGACATTTTTCGATATATGGTCCAGTTTATTCTGCATGAATACGTTTAAACGGTGCATTTCCCCGTGGTAAAGCTCTATCTGTCGGAACTCATTTCCCTCATCGGATTTTATGGAGGTGGGGATGATATTCATAATCCGTTTGACAGGCCGGTAGTTCCGGTACTGTGTATAGATGACGATAGCGACGCCGATCAGCAGGGAAAAGATGGTGCTGGCAAGCGTGACATTCCGCATCAGGATGGAATCGTGAAGATAGAGGGAACTGGGGGCGCAGAGCACGTAAAACCAGCCGGCCGCCGAGGAATCGGCGTAGCAGCAGTAATAATTGCTGCCATTTAAGGACAGAGTGGAAAATTCCCTGTCAGATAGAGGGAGTGTTTCAATATTTCCCATATCACGCCCGAACTGGCTGACCACATTTCCATCCCTGTCACAGATAAAAAAGGTTCTGTCTGGCAGCCCGTCCATATCAGCCTCAATAAAATCGACGGGTGATGATACAAGCAGGTTGTAGAGAGACTCCTTTTTATAAGTAAAGGAAGGCGGCGGAGTACAGGCAAAAACCACGGAATTTACTCCTATATGGTGATAGCTGCAGGAATCAGAAAAAAAGTAGGCTGACTTTGAGTAATCATTTCCAATCAGAGAAAGCCACTCTTCATATGGGATCATGCTTTTGCGGGACGCGTAGTTCATGGAATTATAGATGGAGGCCGATGGATTGGCAACGCCGCCGGTCAGAACGTAGTCCCTGCCAGGGTAATAAACCAGGATATTGATATCTTTATAGACGTAGCGGTAACTGGTGAGTTCATCGTAACATATCTGGGACTGTGTGAAGAACGCATCATCATCTCTGGCATTGGAAAGCTTAACGAAATTGTCGTCGAGAAGCAGTAAGTAGCTTAAATTCCGAATACTCTGCAGCTTTCCATCTATCGCATTCTGCATGTGCGACAGGATGATATGATTGCTGTTTTCAATCTGTTCGTTGATGATTTTACGGCTGATACAGTAATTGATGATAATGCTGACGAAGGGGATGAGAAGTATAATAATACACGTCATAATCCATTGCAGTAAAACGGTCTTCGTGCGGGTGAACTTTCGGCTTTTCATACAGCTGCGACCTCTTCTTTTAAATTTATTAAGTGAATTATAGTATAATTAAAAATTAAAGTCCAGGACAATAAAAAGGATGAGAGGACAAAAACAATGACGTTGAAAATAAAGCATATTTTTTGGCCTTCTATGCCGGATACTGTCACTTTTATTCCCGTATCACGCCCGCTAAAATGGGGGTAAAGGATAACCGGAAGGCTATTACAAATTAAGGAGGCAGAGATTTTTATGAAGAAGCGAATGAACAGATTGGCAGCAGTTGGATTAGCCGTCTCCATGGCAGTATTAACCATGAGCGGCTGTGGCAATGGCGGAGGCGCGAAAGAGACGTCCCAGGCAGTACAGAGTGAAAAACAGGAGCAGACCCAGCCGGCAGGCGGGGAGGCGGCTCAGAGTACCGGAGAAGCAGAAGGGGTTGCCTATCCGCTGAATGCCGGCGAAAAGCTGACCTTCGGTATGGTACTTCCGGCCGAGTGGTCTGACCGGTTCAGCAAATGGACCGACCTTCCTATAGGAAAAGCCATTCAGGAAGAGACAGGGGTAGAACTTGATATGGTCCATGTGGAAAATAATACGGCTATGAACCTTCTTCTTGCGTCCGGAGAACTTCCTGACATTTTATTATTCAACTTCCAGAGCAATTACAGCGGCGGGGAAATCAAGGCAATCGACGACGGAGTTATTTTCCCGATGGATGAAGAATTCCTTCAGAAGAATGCGCCGGATTACTGGAAGGTGTTAAGCTCTGATGAAGATATTATGAAGGGGAGTTCAAACCGGGATAACCAGGTATTTGGATTTACCTTTATCATGGGAGATGACAGGTTGAAGACGGGTTACGGTCTGACAGTCCGGGATGACTGGTGTGAGAAGCTGGGACTCGATGTCGCTCAGATTGATACGGCTGAAGAATTCCACGATATGCTGGCTGCATTTAAAAATGAACTCGGCGTGGAGGTTCCTTTTACCATCACAGCGGAGAACCTGACAGAACTTTTAAACTATGGCGTTATCACCTCTCCATTTGATCTGGTGACGAGGGACGTCTATCAGAAGGACGGCAAGGTACATGTCGGCTATGCGGAACCGGAATATAAGGACGTGCTGCAGTACTTAAATCAGCTGTATCAGGAAGGCCTGTTAGATCCGAACTTCTCGACAACCGACAAGGCGACGGTTACAGCTAATATGCTGTCAGGCACCTCAGGCGTTTCCAGCGGATCCTTAGGCGGAGGAATCGGAACCTGGTTACAGACCAACAAGGATGTGGCGGATTACAGCCTTGCGGGATTGCATAATCTGGTTAAAAATGACGGTGATAAATCGTTATACGGATTTTTCAAGACAGACGTAATTGGTAAAACCGCAGTGATTACAACAAGCTGTAAGAATAAAGAACTTGCGGCTCAGTTCTTAAATTACGGTTACACGGATGCCGGACATATGACGTATGTGTTTGGTGTGGAGGGAGAAAGCTACGATATGGTAGATGGAGAGCCGGTCTATTCTGACTATATTATGAAGAATCCGGACGGGCTGACCGTGAAAAAAGCCATGTCAGAGTATACCCTTTCCTGGGATAATGGCCCCTTCGTTCAGGATATCAGACAGAAAGAGCAGTCCAGTTCCATGCCGGAGCAGCTGGAAGCCTGGAAAATCTGGGAGGACACGACGGTAGACCAGTATTTCCTTCCGAAGATTGCGATTGCCCAGGAGAGTCTGGCAGAATACAGCAATTTAAAGAGCGATTTAACCACCTATGTAAATGAAATGACCATAAAGTTCATCCGTGGCACAGAGCCGTTAGAAAATTTCGACAAGTATCTTGAGAACTTAAAATCCATGGGGGTTGATCGTCTGGCTGAGATTGTCCAGGCAGCAACTGATGAATATTATTCGAGATAACCGGGAGTCAGTATGAAGAAAGAAAATAACAAAGTTACATATTCTCTCAGGGTTAAAAAGGACTGGAAACGAAATTACGGTGCTTACCTTCTTTTCCTTCCTGTGGCAATCTATTATCTGATGTTTGCCTATAAGCCGATGTATGGGATTCTGGTGGCGTTCAAGGATTACGTCCCGACGAAAGGGATCTGGGGCAGTCCCTGGACCAGCCACCATGGCTTCGGCCACTTCCTGTCATTTTTCCAGTCCTTTTACTTTGGACGTGTTTTGAAAAATACGCTGATTATCAGTCTTACCACTCTGTTAGTGACCTTCCCGGCGCCGATCGTACTCGCGCTGCTGTTAAATGAGGTCAGAAGTAAAAAATTTAAAAAATGTGTCCAGACGGTATCTTATATGCCGCACTTTATTTCCCTGGTTGTTATCTGCAGCATGATTCGTCTCTTTGTGGCGGACAACGGGCTGATTACGGGATTTTTAAAGTCTCTGGGGATCGTGGATGGAACGTACTCCCTGTTGTCCATGGAGAATTACTTCGTTCCGATTTACGTCATTTCCGGATTGTGGCAGACGATTGGCTGGAGCGCCATTATCTACATATCCGCGCTGTCGGGAATTGACCAGGGGCTTTATGAAGCGGCCCGCATGGATGGCGCCAATAAACTGAAACAGATGTGGCATGTGACGCTGCCGGGCCTGATGCCGACAATTATCATGCTCTTTATCCTGAGAATCGGCCAGGTTATGAGTATCGGGCATGAAAAAATCATTCTTCTGTACAACGAAGAGATTTACTCCACTGCGGATGTTATTTCCTCATTTGTATACAGAAAAGGTTTGCTGGAATACAACTGGGGCTTCAGTACGGCGGTTGGATTGTTTAACTCCGTCATCAATTTTGCCCTGGTAATCATAGCAAATAAGATATCCAGAAAGACAATTGATATGGGACTGTGGTAGGAGAAAATTATGGCATATAAAAGTAGAGGATATACCGTATTCACAATTTTTAATTATATTATTTTGACATTGATCGGGATTGCCTGTTTATATCCTATGTATTACGTGCTCATTGCGTCAATCAGCGATCCGGTAAAATTGATCGGACATGACGGCCTTCTGTTGCTGCCTCTCAAAAATCTGACTCTGGACGGGTACCGTATGGTATTCCAGAACAGGCTGGTGCTGAACGGCTACCGCAATACGGTTATCATACTGGCGACCGGTATCCTGGTAAATATGACATTTACGGTTCTGGGCGCTTACGTGCTGTCCTTAAGGAAACTGCTTTGGAGAAAGCAGCTGACCATATTTATCATCGTAACCATGTATTTCAGCGGCGGTATGATTCCCGCATATTTGAATATCAAAGATTTAGGGATGATGGACTCGCTACTGGCGCTGATTGTACCAAATGCCATCAACACCAGCAACCTGCTGATCATGAGAAGCGCCTTCATGTCACTGCCGGAGAGTCTGTCGGAGGCTGCTGAAATTGACGGCGCAACCCATGGGCAGATCTTAATTCATGTGATGCTGCCGCTGGTGAAGGCTACAATGGCCGTTCTCGTTCTCTATTATGGGGTCGCCCACTGGAATTCCTGGTTTAACGCGTCTATCTACTTGCGTTCCAGTGACAAGTTCCCTCTCCAGCTGGTTTTAAGAAATATCCTGATTGAGGGCCAGACGAATGATATGCTGAGCGATGTGGGAAGCGCAGACAATCCCCAGGCCATGCAGCTTCTGAAATATTCACTGATTGTAGTCAGTACACTGCCCATTATGTGCGTATATCCGTTTTTACAGAAATTCTTTGAAAAGGGAGTTATGATGGGGGCGGTGAAAGGATAAGGTGTTGAGGTCTTACCGGGGGGTGGATATCCGGTAAGACCTCATTTGTAGTATTGCATTTTTAAATCATATCCTTGCAAATCATTCTCTGAAAGCATATAATCAAATCAGAGAAACAGACCCATTTCGTTCTGTGCCATAATCAGTCAGGAGGAATTATGACACAGGAAAAGAAATTTCAGGATTTGGACTTAAATGATGCGTTTTTGTTTGCCGCGGCACTGGAAGACCCGGAAACGTGCCGGCTGGTGTTGGAGTTAATTCTTGGGATGCCAATCGGCCCGGTGAAGGTGAGGACGGAGAGAAGTATTCTTTTCTCTA
>CAUEKH010000024.1 GCA_959018155.1 uncultured Hungatella sp. | reverse complement strand
GCGGATATTGCTCTGGGGAGGGACACGGAAGCCGCCTCCTGCGCGGTCATCGAGGGGCTGATTCATGGAAAAGAGATATTTCTGTATGATATCGCCCTTTCCTACCGGAAATACGCGGGCCAGGGCAGCAGGGCTTTTTACCAGCTGTTAGAAGGGTATGTGAGGACCCTGCAGAGTTTTGGAATTAAGCTGGTCCAGGGAACCACGGTAATTGACAAATACGAAAAATACGCTGCGCCAGGTGCGGATCTGCCGGAGGGCGTGATTACCGAGGCGCTGGCGAGAAAGCTGACAGAGAGCGGAGAAGGTGCGATTCAGGTGCGCAGAGGTACGGTTATTACACCCTCTGCAAAAGACGTGTTTCTGCACGCGGACCGGGAACTTGTATTCCTGTAGCATTGCCACAGGCGGGCCATCGGGAGTGAAAGGACAGTTGTAGAGGAACGGCTGAAAGGGAACAGCCGTAAATGAACGGTACGGAGGAGGAAACGCCATGCTGATATGCAGAGTGGTAGGCCATATATGGGCTACGAAGAAGGAACCGTCATTAGAAGGGCTGAAGCTGATGGTAGTTCAGGAAAAACGGGATGGACTTCCGGAAGAAAATGAGTTTGTGGCCGCGGATCTGGTGGGAGCCGGAATCGGAGAGGATGTGCTGGTCGTAAGCGGAAGTACCGCCAGACGGGCGGCAGGCCGTGACGACATGCCGGTGGATGCTGCAATTGTGGGAATTATAGATACCGTGGAAATTGAAAGAGAGAAAGGGACAGACTGAAACGGTGACAGAGGGGAGGTGCAGGGAGACGGGACTTTTAGAACAGATTACGGAAGCCGGAATCGTTGGCTGCGGAGGCGCCGGATTTCCCACAGGCAGAAAACTGGACTGCAAAGTAGAATGGCTGATTGTCAATGGGGCGGAGTGTGAACCGTTACTGAGGACGGATCGCTATCTGATGCGCCATAACGGGGAAGAGATCATCAGGGCTGCGGAGGCGGCCGGAAGGCTGGTCGGGGCGGAAAATGTGGTGATTGCGCTGAAGGAAAGCTACGAACAGGAATGCGCCGCTCTGGAACGCGTCCTGGCGGAGCGCGACTCAGAGGTTTCTCTGTTTTTACTTCAGAGTTACTACCCGGCCGGGGATGAACAGATGGTGGTGTACGAGTGACGGGAAGAGTGGTCCCGCCGGCCGGACTCCCCTTAGATGTGGGGGCGGTAGTCTCAAATGTGGCGACGATGAAGGCGATCGGCGACGCCATGGAGGGCCGTCCATTTACAGAAAAATATGTGACGGTAACAGGCGCGGTAAAATCCCCCTGTATCGTAAAGGCGCCGGTGGGAACCGCCATCCTGGAATGCATCCGTCTGGCGGGTGGGACGGAAGAAGGACGATACAGCGTTGTGAACGGGGGACCGATGATGGGACGCGTGATGTCATGGGCGGAAGCGGCGGAGGCTGTGGTGACGAAGACCACCTCCGGGCTGATTGTTCTGCCGGAGGATCATTTCCTGGTCAGCAAAGCCAGCACCCGTCTGGAACGGATGAAAAATCTGGCTGCGTCTTCCTGCATTCAGTGCAGCTTATGTACCGAACTCTGTCCCAGATATTTGCTGGGGCATCCGCTGGAGCCTCACAAGATTATGAGAAAATTTGCGTCGGGGGCCGGAATTTCGGAGATCCTTAACGATCCGGCCGTCAGAGAGGCGGCAATCTGCTGCCAGTGCGGAATCTGCGAACTTTACGCCTGCCCCATGGGGCTGAGTCCCCGCCGGATTAACGGCGTGATAAAAGAGGAACTGGCGAAGGCGAATCTCTCTTATATCAGAAAGGGGACTGAATGGGAATGTAACCCGGAGCGTGAAGTGAGAAAGGTTCCAACGAAACGGGCCGCATCCAGGGCGGGCGTCTTATCGTATTACGACGGGGAAATCGACAGTCTCTTATGCGCCAGGCCGGAACGGGTGAAAATTCCGCTCAGGCAGGGAATTGGGGCCGTGTCTGAGCCTGTGGTTTCCGACGGGGATTTCGTATCCAGCGGCCAGCTGATTGCGCGGTGTCCAAAGCATCAACTGGGGACGAATCACCATGCCGCCATAGCCGGTGTGGTAAGAAGAGAAGGGGACGCTATTGTGATTGAAGGGAGGAAGTGACGGCCATGGAAGCCATAGGATTTTTAGAACTCAACAGCATCGCAAAAGGGATTGAGGCGGCTGACGCGGTTTTGAAGGCGGCAGAGACCCGTCTGATTTACGCGAAAGCAGGCTGTCCTGGCAAGTATACAATCCTATTTTCCGGGGAAGTGGCGGCGGTTACAACCGCGATAGAATCCGGCATACGACGGGGAGAACATTTTGTGGTGGATTCCACTGTGATTCCCAGGGTGCACCCCCAGGTGATCAAGGCGATCAATATGGTGATGGAGCCGGTCGATGTCAATGCGCTTGGCGTGATGGAATACTTTACGATCACGGCGGCGGTGTATGGGGCCGATGCGGCTGTCAAAGCGGCGGAAGTGGATTTGATGGATGTGCGGCTGGGAACCGGGATAGGCGGCAAATCATTTGTTGTGCTGACCGGGGATGTGGCGGCGGTGGAAGAAGCGGTGGAAGCAGGCGTGCGCCAGGCTTCAGAACAGGGACTCCTGGTATCAAACGTGGTGATCCCGAATCCGAGGAAAGCAATTTTTGACAGCCTGATATAAGCGGCACACTCGATATAAGCCGCATACTCAATATAATCGGCACATGAAAAGGGAGGACGGAATGGAATTTCACGATAAACAGAGAATTATACAGGAATTCGTTCCGGGCAAGCAGGTAACACTGGCACATTTAATTGCGAACCCGGACGATGATCTCTATAAAAAACTCGGGGTAGTCGGCGACAGGCGGGGCGCGCTGGGAATTCTGACCATCACCCCCAGCGAGGGGGCGATCATAGGCGCCGATGTGGCGATCAAGGCGGCAGAGGTGAGCCTGGTGTTTGTGGATCGGTTTTCCGGTTCTCTGGTCATATGCGGGGATGTGGCAAGCGTGGAATCATCCTTAAAAGCAGTCCTCGATGTGCTGGAAAATACCCTGAAATTTACTCCGACAATCATTACCCGCACGTAAGGAGAAGAAAAGGAGGAATATGAAGCGAATTATGCTGGTCGGGCGCATTTCATGCGGAAAGACGACACTGGGCCAGAGGCTGTACGGCCAGACGCTCACCTATAAGAAAACCCAGACGATAGAACTGGTGGGAGAGGCGATTGATACTCCGGGGGAGTACATGGAGAACAGAAAGCTGATGAACAGCCTCATTGTCAGCGCGGTGGACGCAGATTTGGCAGTGCTTTTACAGAGCTGTACAGACGAAGACAGCAGCTACTCGCCGGGACAGGCCTCCATGTTCAGCTGCCCGGTTATCGGTGTCGTGACGAAAATAGATTTGGCGCCAGATCGGCAGTCAGTGGCAAATGCGAAGGAACTTCTTGAACTGGCTGGTGCAGAAAAGGTATTCGCGGTGTCCGCCATTACCGGAGAGGGAATGCGGGAATTCGCAGAGTATCTACAGCAGTAAAAGAACGGATCCGTCCCCCTTCATGACAGGGAGGCGGTGCGGTTGGAAAGGAGAAGTATATGAGGAAAGGCATTTTGAAAAAAATTGTGAGCGTGGCATTATGTATGGCTATGGTAATAGCGATACCGGGGTGCAGCAGCAAGAAGAAAGAAGCAGTGGATTTGAATGCGGTGTCACTGGATAAGATTATCGAAGGTGCGAAAAAGGAAGGAAAATTAGAGTCGGTCGGTATGCCGGGATCCTGGGCGAACTGGCAGGGGACGTGGGATGGAATCGAGGCCGAGTACGGGATTGAGCACAACGATACCGATATGAGTTCCGGAGAAGAGATCGCCATGTTCGACGCGGAGAAAAACGCGCCCACGAAGGATATCGGAGATGTGGGCCATAAATTTGGGCCGGAAGCCAAGGCAAAAGGGGTAACGCAGTCGTATAAGACGACGTACTGGGATAAGGTGCCGGACTGGGCAAAGGATCCGGACGGCCACTGGATGATGGCGTATACAGGCGTTACCACATTTATTACCAACACAGATCTCGTTGAAAATGCCCCGACAACATGGCAGGAAGTGAGAGACGGAGACTATAAACTGACGATCGGCGATGTGGTGACCGGAGCTACCGGTCAGGGCAATGTGCTGGCGACAGCCTACGCCTTTGGCGGAGACATGGATCATTTACAGCCGGCGTTCGATTTCTGGAAAGAGATGGCCGAGGCCGGACGAATCGATCAGGGCGATATTCTTCTGCAGAGAATTCAGGCAGGCGAAGTAGAAGTCGGTGTAACCTGGAGTTACAACGCGTTGACCTACCGTGATGAGACTCCGAACTATACGTTTGATGTTCGTGTGCCGTCTGACGGCGCTATACTGAGCGGGTATGCTTCGATTATTAATAAATATGCGCCTCACCCGTATGCAGCGGCTCTGGCAAGAGAGTATATTTTCAGTGACAAGGGACAGACGAATTTAGCGATTGCAGGCGCAATCCCGACGAGAACCGATTTCGTGGTTCCGCAGGAAATCCAGGATAAGACGATCCCTCAGGAACAGACGGCCCATGCCGTACCGATCACCGATCCGGAGAAATACGCAAAGGTGTGTGAGGAAATCGCAAAGACCTGGCAGGAAGAGATTATTCCGCTTATGAGCAAGTAACCATCAACAGAATCGGGATGTAATCTTTTGCATCCCGATTTCTTTAAAAGAAAAGAATGGAAGCAGAAATATGATGAAAAAGAGAAACAGAATTTATTTGCTGGCATTGCTGCCATTTCTGGTTATTACGTTTCTGTTTGAACTGATTCCGCTGGTTATGATTATCTTTAACAGTTTTATGCCGGAGGGTTCTTTGGGTTTTACGCTGGAACATTACGTTGATATCTTTACGAAAACACTGTACCAGAGAGCGATTATTAACAGCATCGTGATTTCTCTCACCTCCTCTTTGATTGGAATTGTTATCGCGTTCTTTGGCGGGCTGGCAGTTCACAATATTGGAAATGACAGCAGATTTAAAAACGCATTTTTAACCGTGTTAAATATGACATCAAATTTCGCCGGTGTTCCGCTGGCATTTGCATATATGATACTGCTTGGCAATTCCGGTCTTATGGTGCAGTTCGGCAAGGACTTCGGAATTGATGCGCTGGCGAATTACAATCTATATACATCAGGCGGCCTGAAAATGATCTACGTCTACTTTCAGATACCTCTCTCCACCCTGCTGCTGATACCGGCCTTTGAGGGGATCAGAAATGAGTGGAAGGAAGCAGCCACCCTGATGGGCGCCCGAGCGTCACAGTTCTGGTATAAGATTGGCGTTCCGATCCTTCTTCCCAGCATCCTGGGAACGATTAGTGTGCTGTTTGCCAATGCGCTGGCAGCGTATGCGACCGCTTACGCGCTGCTGATGAATAATTACGCGCTGCTGCCTATCAACGTCTCGGGCATGTTCGTCGGAGATGTGACGCAGCGAAAAGAGATGGGCGGGGCGCTGTCGGTCGTCATGATGATCTTGATGGTAGCTGCCATCATTATTAATAACACAATCACCAGTCAGAACAGGAAGGGGGCGAAAGCATGAAAAGAAGAAATCTTTCCTCTGTCATTTATATCGTGCTGGTCATGATCTATTTACTGATTCCCCTTCTGGTAACGGCCGTCTACTCTGCCTTTGAAAAGTGGACCACTCTGGTGCCGGAGCATTTTTCGGTGGCGGTTTACGGGCAGCTTCTGACGGAACCGGATTTTATGATGTCCCTGTTCCGGACCCTGATTATCTGTGTCATTCCGATTGCGCTCACAGTGGTGGTTGTGCTTCTGGCCCTGTTTGCCACGACCATCTATTTTCCGGGACTGGAAAAATATGTCCAGATTCTCTGTATGATTCCGTATATGATTCAGGGAGTTATCTTATCGGTCAGTATTATTTCCCTGTATGCAGGTTCTCCGACGATTTTGAGCAATCGGATTCTCATGCTGACCGGGGCGTACTGCATCATCATTCTGCCGTATATTTACCAGGGGATCCGGAACAGTATGCGGGCCGTCAATATGAAAATGCTGTTAGAGGCGGCGGAAATGCTTGGCTGTTCCAAGCTGTACGGATTTTTCAAGGTGGTCGTGCCGAATATCATTTCCGGTATTACGGTGTCGTCCCTGCTGGCGGTGGGAATTATATTCGGCGATTACGTTCTGGTCCGCAATATTGCCGGAACCTCCTTCAAGAATGTCCAGGTCTATTTGTTCCTGGCTATGAAAAGTTCCAGCACAAAAGCGAGTGCCGTGTTCGTAATCATCATGATTACCACATTTATCATCACCCTGATTGTCCTGCATCTGCAGAAAAAGGACACCGCAAAGAGAACCCGGAAAGTAAAGGAGTAAGGTCGTATGGGATATATACAATTTGATGATATTCATAAAAGTTTCGGCAACAATGAAGTCTTAAAAGGAATTACAATGGGGATCGAGAAAGGCCATATGGCGACGCTTTTAGGTCCGTCGGGCTGTGGAAAGAGCACGCTTTTGCGCTGTCTTGCGGGGCTGGAGGAGGTGACCAGCGGCAGAGTCTATCTGGACGGAAAGGATATCACCGAGGTCACGCCGCGTAACCGGAATATCGGTATGGTATTCCAGCAGTACAGCCTTTTTCCGAATATGAATGTCTACCAGAATGTGGCGTTTGGGCTGAATATGCAGAAGGTCGCGAAAAATGAGATTAAGGGCAAGGTCGAGGATATCCTGAAAATTGTGGGACTGGAGGACAAGGCGGAACAGTACCCGGCGCAGCTTTCCGGAGGCCAGCAGCAGCGTGTGGCCCTGGCGCGTGCCATTGTCACGGGCCCCAAGGTGCTTCTGTTGGACGAACCGCTGAGCGCCATTGACGCCAAGCTGCGCCACAACCTCCAGATTGAGATCAGGAGGATTCAGAGGGAGTTTAATATGACGACCATCTTTGTCACCCACGACCAGGACGAGGCGATGGTAATGTCGGATGAAATCTATCTGTTCAGCCAGGGGCTGATCGAGCAGTCCGGTACGCCGACAGAACTGTATACGCGTCCGAAGAGCCGCTTCGCTGCCGGCTTTATCGGCAACTATAATATCTTTACAGCCGCTGAATTCGAGCAGCTCAGCGGGGAAGCGGTGGACTCCAAAGATGTGGCGGTCCGCCCGGAGGTGGTCCGCATCAATTACACGACGACCGCTGCGGCGCCGAGATACTACATGGAGGGCGTTGTGGTCAACAGCATTTCCCATGGGAATTTAATCCGTTATACGGTAAGGTGCAACGGGATCGACATTAATTCGGATATTATGTTTGAGAAGAATTCTCTGCTGGAAATGGGGCAGAAGGTGAAGGTGTCGATCAGGAAGTCGAATGTGATTGCGCTTAATTAAAGAATCAATTATAATGGGAGGCAAATTGCGCTGCGGTGTCATGGAGCCTCCCTTTTTGTCTGGTGGAGTGAGTTTGTGGCCAGATCGCTTAAGTCCGGAGAAATATTTCCGTGAGGGAGAATAAATATGTTCAGAATATTGGCTTTTTTCAGTATCAGCTACGCCGCGCTCTACCTGGTTATACTTTTCCACGAACTGGGGCATTCCCTTTTTTATCAGATTTATGGCGCGAAGAAGAATTTCCTGAGAGTGACAGTCAGACCGTACCTTTTTTTCTCCACGCCTGCGCCGGTTGATGAGGCAGCGGAGAAGCGATTGAGTGACGGTCAGAATCTGGTGATTTCGTATGCGGGGATTGCCGTTAATTTGATCATGGCATTATGCAGTTATGGGGTACTTCGCTATGGGGTGTCAGTGGCAGGCGGTTTCTGGAATGATTACGTGCTGCTGTTCCTTTACCAGACGGTTACGCTTCATTTGGCGGAGGCGATCAGCTATCTGGTGATTGGAAATATCTATCTGGTCAGTGATATGAAGAATATTTCGGAGCTTGTGCCGTGGCTGCGTGTACCGAATTTTCTGGTGGGACTTGTGGCATGTGTCCCATATCTACTGTTGCTGCGGCATTTATCCGGGAATTTCCTGCCGGCGGTTCTTTTATTTAATGGACTGACTGTTGTGGGTATGGGAGTGGGGAGAATCGTTTTTTCCGTATTGGAGTCCCGTACCAGATAACTGGAAAATGAGGAAGGAACCACTTAAGAATTAAATGGTTCCTTTCCGAAACGGACCTCAGGGTAGTAGCAGGACATTCCCTGCTTGCACATGCGGTAATGGTCCCTTGGGAAGCGCATCTTTTTTAAATACTCTTCTTCGGAGGCGCACTGGCCGGCGATGGACAGATTTTCCCGGACCAGCCGGACGTCGCTCACTATCTTTTTCGGGTCATCGGCCCGGCCGACTATTTTTGCGGCTGAGATATGGCTCTGCAGCAGCCGGTAGATGGCACAGAGCCCGCAGGCGTAGCCGCGGTAAGATTCATTGAATAACATGGACGTCCACTCCAGGTCATGTATGGTTTTAAAATCGTGTTGATCGCTTACCATGGCAAATGGCCCGTGACGGACAGCACTGCACAGGGATCCATAGGTGCGGCTGTGCATTCCCAGACAGTGGGAATCAGAAAATACACATCCGTTCCTCATGAGGAAAACTTCA
Organism: uncultured Hungatella sp.; assembly: GCA_959018155.1. Taxonomy (GTDB): domain Bacteria; phylum Bacillota; class Clostridia; order Lachnospirales; family Lachnospiraceae; genus Hungatella. The sequence goes on along the minus strand of CAUEKH010000024.1, from coordinate 6,684 downwards.
AATTCCAGCTGAGGAAACTGCTCTGCCATTTCTGCAATTTCCTCCAGGTTCATTTCGCGGGGAAGGATGATTCGCTGTACCCCTTCTTCTGCGTAGTATCTGGCAATCTCTGCGTTGTAGATTCCGCACATGGTGCTGGCGACAGCCCTGATTCCGTAGCGGGCCGCCATTTTTGCGGGGGCAGGCCCCGAGACAATGACTCCGTCCGGTTTCTCCCCGGAGAAGATGCGGAAATACTCTTCCATATAGTCCAGCTGGGCCTGGCTGTAGGCGGGCGCGTTCAGCGTGACGTATGCTTTCATCCCCAGGCCGTGAATTTCCCGGATCGTTTCGCAGACTTCATCAATAGAGACAGAGTTGGCCCTCTGCCTGAAACCGGACATGCGGTTGATGTCAGAATACTCGCCGAACCGGCGTCCCCATTCGTCATCCCGGAAACCAAAATACAACTCGTCAGCCCCGGCCTCGCTTAGCGGTATCATATCAGCCCGGTTGCTTAAGGGTGTTAAGATCTGCATGATTCAATCACCTCTCCTGTTTACCATTTTTCTAAAGGAAGTGTAATGATTCCGTCGGTTCCTTCCGGTATCTTCTCCGGCTCTTCCTTTTTAAAATAGATCCCTTTTCCGACCCGAAGGACCTCTTTCTGCTCCTGAAGGAGATTCTTTATCATAAAATTGCTGCATTCCAGCCGGCAGGCTGCATCCACCCGGAACTTAAACTCGATGTCCCTGGGAATAGAGGCAAAAATGCAGTAGCGCCCGCAGCTGATACAGCAATACCCCTGATGAGAATAGATCGTATAATCAAGGTCAGGATCCTGTTTTTCCACCTTTTCACAGAGCCCCTCAATCTCCAGCCCGGAAGCGCCGAACCGGCGAATCAGATCCTCGGTTTCGCCGCTTATCTGGTAAATATGGCGGTGAACGGTAAAATCATATCTCGGATCGCGGATTTCCTTGAAAAAGAGACGTCCAAGGATGCATCTGCATTGAAATTCCCGCGAAAGCGTGTCGTGGAACCAGGCCAGCATTCCCGGGTCGTTGACACAGACCGTATCGAGAACGGCACCGTATTGGCGGAACAGTTGGAGAACCATGTCCTTGCAGGCTGCCAGGCTGTGCTGGGAGGCAATCGGCAGGACGCACGTAAGTGGTATCTGGTTGGAGAGGCAGTAGGGGAGACATTTTTCTATCACCTCTCTGGTTGCGGAAAGAAAGGCGCGGTCACAGAAATAGGATCCCACATAGATTCGCCCGCAGCCCCCCGTGAAGTTTGTCAGTTCCTCTAAAGAGTATTTCCGGCAGAGCCGGAGGCCGGCGTCGCATAAATTCAGTATTCGTTCCATCACTGTTTACTCCCTGATTCCATCAGTTTTCTGCTGTACTCCTGCATACGGACAATATCGCCTATCTTATAAGCCAGACAGCCGCCGTAGCACTTGGAATTCAGCCTTTTATTACAGGAAATGCAGTCCTTATGGTAAGCCGTGTTGCAGGCGTAGGCGTCGATGGTCCGCTTGTAATATTCCCTCAGTTCTTCCAGATTTCCAAAATTCCGGATGTCCGTTCTGGTATAACGGGATAAGCCAAAGCATCGGATAGCGGTGAGATCCTGAAGAATATCGACTACAGGATGGCAGCGCACCACCTCTGCGTCATTGGGGTGCGGTTTTCCGCCGTGGAGAACCGCCGTAAGATTCTCTTTGAGCAGAGCATAATCTTCATCACGCAGCAGACAGGAGGGGAGCTTGTTGCAGTCGTAATGGGGACGGATCCCTTTGGAGAGCAGCAGATTGAAAAATTCCATCATCCGCGGTTTTATCTCATTAAAATAGCGGAAGACTTCCTCGCCATGATTTTCCTCCGTCTGTTCCGTATTTGGCACTGTGATGGAAACCCTTACGTGATCAAAATGATACTTTTCCAGCAGGCTGACCAGGTAATCGTATTCAAAATCCGGCCGATACATATTGATTCCCAGAGAGATCCGCTTTTTCATATAGCGGCCGCGGATCATAAGTTCCAGATTCTCCACCATCCGGTCGAAATTGTGCCGGCCGGTGTCTGAGGGCGGATTGCAGTTAATCAAAAATCGGAATTTTTCATTGGAGAATTCATCTATGTACTCATTGCAGTGGATCCCATTTGTGAAAATGGTGACCTTCTGGACACGGTCATCATAAATCAGATCCTGGAGAATTTCCCTGAAATGGGAGTGGAGCAGCGGTTCGCCGCCGATCAGGCCAAGGCCGCTGTCCTTTGTCAGAATAAAATTTTTCGCTGTCCGGTAGTTTTCCATGGAGATTTCATTGGCGTCCTGATTGACAAACTCATTGGCAAAGCAGTAGGGACACCGGAGATTACATACATCTGTGATAACAATATTAGCCATTTTAGCACCTCAATATCATAATGCCGTCTGCCATGGATGACAGACGGCATATAAATTATAATTATAAGATTCAAGTGATAGTTGCTGTATTTGTTATATTTGCTGTGGCTGTCATATCATCTGTAACTGCCATATCAGGTGTGGCTGTCATATCAACTGTAGCTGCCATATCAACTGTAACTGTCATATCAGCAGCAACTGCCATATCAGCTGTAACTGTCATAGCTGCTGTAGCTGTCATAACTGCTGTAACTGTCGTAGCTGTAGCTGGAACTGTCGTAACTGCTGTAGCTGTCGTAGCTGCTGTAACTGTCGTAGCTGTCATAGCTGCTGTAGCTGTCGTAACTGCTGTAACTGTCATAACTGGAGTAATCTTCATAACCGGATATGGTGGAGCCATAGTAGCGGTCCACGTCGCCGGATTCATACCCGTAAGGTGTATCGTGGTAGTAGGTTTCCCCGTAAAATGAATCGGTATTGCCGGAAGAGTAGTCTTCATAGCTGCTGCTTTCATAAGAGGAGTAACTGTCCGCAGAACTGCTGTAGTCATAGCTGGTATAGCTGGAGGAATCGCTGTCATCAGAGGACGAATAATCGTAATCATCATAAGAAGAAGTATTATCGTCCTTCATGCTGCCGGATGAAGATCCGGAAGATACAGGGCGGCCTGCGGGAGCCGGTCTTGGGGCGGCATGTCTGATTGCGGCCATTTTTGCCTTACATGCGCCGGTCCACAGGGTACCGAGGCGCAGAATATCTTCCTGGGTGCGGATTTCCCCGAGTTCCACGTATCGCTTTAAGGCGGACATAACACACGTATGCTGTGCGCTTTCCGGGAGCAGCTTCATGATGAAGGCAATGAGGCTGGTGTCCTTTTCATTCTTCAGTTCGTTGCATTTTATTACGGCCGCATCCATTTTTTTGTGGATGTATTTTACCTGATATTTGTGAAAAAATAATTTCGCCACGAAAATAATGGCGGCTATCATAAGGGCCTTCCTGTCAAGGAGATGCCGGACTATCTCCGGCACCTTCTTCCATGCCATGAAGACAGAGACAAACGTATAAAACAGGGCAAAGCAGTAGATGAAATGAAGCCCGATCCAGATGATATTCTTCTCAGGAATCTTTAACGCATAGCGCACGGTCAGAAGAATCGCCAGTTCGAACCCAATCGTAAGCGATATCGGTAATTGAAATGCCCAAAAGGAAGTCTGAAGGCCGGGAACATATCGAAAACACAGGAGCAGGCTGCTGATGAGCGCTGCCCACATGAGCGCGGCCACGATCAGGCGGCCGATATACCCTTTATTGATAAATGCTTCTGCATTTTCACTGTAATACTGAAGACGCTGAATCTCATCCTCACGCTTTTTGGCGGCGGCAAAGTCTGCCGCGTACTGCTCGCCTCCCAAATACGTCTTGATCATATTCATCGTTTCGTCTTCTGACAGTTGTTTTACATCAGTGATTGCCATTGCCGCTGCCTCCTTCTGCTTCTTTCGCGTAATCTCCGAAGACATACCCTGTCTGCCCGTCGTAAATAATCTGATACCAGTTATTTTCTAAGGCAAAGTATTCATACGTCTCACCTTTTGCGGCTGTGCCGATAATTTCGCCGTTCGGTGAATTCCGTATGTTCAGCGTAGTGGCAGTGATTGTGATGATTCCGAGAGCCCCGGAAGTCTCTTCGCCAGTTCCGGTCTCTTCAGCGCGGGTTTCTGCAAAAGTGGCGGACTCCGCCATCTTTCCGGCCATTTTACTCTGATATCCGATCAAAGCAGAGATTCCATGGTCTGTTACAGAGAGGTCAAATACCGCAATAGCGGCGATACAAGCCGCCATAATTAAGGTGGAATTCCGGTTCCTTCTATTCTTGTAAGAATTACAGGATGCCACTGTTTCCTCCACCAGACTTAAGACTGCTTCCGGAGTCAGACTGTTCCTTACCTTTCCCATTTTCTCATTTTTCCCCTTGTGTCGTTTTATTGAAAAATTTGTCGAACTTTATTACAGATTATACTCTAAATTTCATACATATTCAAGTACTTCCTGTTGTGGACGGGGAGACAGATGGAAGCTATCAATCAATACATGGAAAGAGAGAAATGGCAGGCAATATTATTTTGACAGTACAGGATAGATGCTTCATGGAAAAGTGACTCCGGATGGTTATCATGTTGGGGCTGACGGGGCATGGGTGCAGTGAATTGTCAGATAATTTGTGAAGTACATGTCATAGGAAACGTAAAAATTAACATAGTATTGACATACGTTAGGTAGTGATATATGATAATAACAGCAGAGTAAAGATGTTATGTGCATTGTAACACAAGTGAATCCCCTAAGAGCGGCAACTCTTCGGGGATTCTTTTTCCTTTTAGGGAAAGGAAAATCCCAGGCTGGCTGTTGATGTTTACTTTCTGTCTAGCCATTTGCCGATGTAATAGCAAATCACACCGGCCATCTGATAAAAATGTGAGGAGTACATTTATGGAGAAAAGTGGATTTCGTTTTATACCAGTGAAGGTGAGGGATAGTGAAGAGGTTCTTACCGTTGAGTACAGAGAGAACAGAAACCCGGAAGAGGCGGGATTTGACTTAATGGCCGTATCATTTCAGAAAGGAAGATGTATCGGTTATCCGGTTTTACATGCTTATTTTAAAGATATGAAAGCAATGGGGAATCGACGGTATTGTGGGTTTATACAGTTTGTAGAAAGGACAGAAATTACAGCCAAAGACGGGAATGAGTATACAGAAAAAACACTGTCTGTCGATGTAAGCAGTGATTTTGAAAAAACAGGTAATCCGTATTATTCCTACGGTTTCCCGGCCTCTCTTTATGACGCGCCCTGCTGTAATCTTGGAAATTGTGATAAATTGATATGGAGAGCTTATACATTTCTGACAGATATGCCGTCAAGAATGAATGAGAACTGCCTTTCTTTTCTGATGGGGTTTTCCTGGGGGTATGTGGAAGATGGAAAGGGTGTGTGTGGCCTTCTTGATTTTGAGATACTCCCAAAAACAGAGTGGAAGAGATTTTGTAATTTCCTATCCGAAAAATATCCGGAATTGAAAATTGAAAATGGTTGATATGACAGGTAAAAGAAGTGTGTGTTTCCTTTATTAGTATTTTGAAAAATTAACGTCTGTTTTCTAAAAACGCCGCAGAAAAGAGTTTTTATGGACTTCTGGCTCTTTCTCTGCGGCGTCGCTTTTCTCTATATTACTCTGTCTCCTCAACAAACTGGCTGGGCGTCTTCCCGGTATATTTTTTGAACACCTGGCTGAAGTACTGCGGATTGCTTCCGAATCCAACCGCTTCCGCGATAGCATGAATATTTTCCTGGTGATTCAGCAAAAGCATCTTTTTTGCCCTGTCGATTCTGGTCCTGTTTAAGTAGTTAGAGAATTTCTCCCCGGACTGCTTTGTAAATGTCCGGCTTAAGTAGTTGACATTGACGTAGAGAAGATTTTCCGCGATGAATTTTAAAGAAAGGTTTTCATCATCTAAATGGCTGGAGACGTAAGTTTTCACCGTGTCGGCGATGGAAACTTTTCCCTTTTCACTGGCAAACAGGAGGTTTAAAAGCTGCTCTGTAATGATAGTCCGGAGTTCTATAATGTCGGTGTCGGAGAGAAGCTGCCCCGTAAAATCCGACATTTCCTCCGGGCTTAAGGGGCCGAAACGGGTATGAAGTTCCATAAAAATCGCAATCCCCAAATGGCGCAGTTCCTCCGGCCTGGCGGAGTGTGACAGAAAATGGGAGAGCAGCGTTCGGGCCTGCTGCCGGTTCCCGGCCTCGCGTTCCTCTAAAAGACGGGAGATAAGGCGGCCGATGGCCGGGCTTCCGTACTCCGGGAGAGCGGTTTTGACGTTGTTTACCGCCTCGATAATGGCTTCCTCGCTGATTGGTTTCAGCAGATACTCCCGGACCCCATACCGCAGGGCGCGGCGGGCGTAATCGAATTCCGGATATCCAGTCAGAATGATAAACTGGATGCGTGGGTCGATGCCGCGGATGCGGTTTATCAGTTCCAGACCGTCGATGCCCGGCATACGGATATCGGTCATCACGATATCGGGGGCCGTGTCCATGATGGCGTCTAACGCTTCCATGCCGTTTTTGCAGCAGGCGGTTATCTCGATGTCCAGGGATTTCCAGTCGATGAGCTCGGAGACGGACTCCCGGATGATTTTTTCGTCGTCAGCTTTCAGTAATTTATACATAGATTTGATTACTCCTTTCTTTTTCTGTCTGCCGGCTCTTCGTATTGAATTAG
>CAUEKH010000023.1 GCA_959018155.1 uncultured Hungatella sp. | reverse complement strand
AAATGGACCTTCGGGGACTCGAACCCAGGACCGACCGGTTATGAGCCGGTTGCTCTAACCAACTGAGCTAAAGGTCCAAAAAGCCGATGATCGGACTCGAACCGATAACCTGCTGATTACAAATCAGCTGCTCTGCCAATTGAGCCACATCGGCGTGTTTACTTCTTTTATAATGTATATTCAGAAGTATAATTAAATGGATGGAGGTGGATTCGAACCACCGAAGCAATTTGCAGCAGATTTACAGTCTGTCCCCTTTGGCCACTCGGGAAACCATCCAGATGCTTTACAAGCAGAAATAATCTTATCATACCCATCATCAAAAATCAAGTATTTTTACTCAAAAAATTTTTCAATGAAATTTCCCGTCGAAAAATCCATTTTAAAACAGGCAGCCACAGGATTAGCTGTCCCGGGCCGCCCTTACTGTTTCTGTATTCGAAGAACTCTCTCTCCTGGCGCCTTCCGTCTCCTACACCCGATCTGCCGACAGCAGAATAGCGCTGAGCGGCGGCATGGTTAAGGCGATCTCCCCGTTCTTCACGGTATAATTCAGTCTTCCCACATTGTATCCCGACTCGTATGTCAGCATGTAGCGGGTCATCGTCTCCTCGTCCGCCATCCCCAGCTGCCATACCGGGATGAGCACCTCCCGCTCCTGTGCTTTGTTGTTGACCACAATAGCGCAGATACTGTCACCGCAGAAACGGCCGTATCCGATCAGCTGCCGTCCGGCTATCAGCTGTTTTAAAGAACCGCGCCGCAGCGCCGGCATACTGTGGTGAAGGCTGATCATATACTTATGGAATTCTATCAGTTCCAGGTTTTCATTTCCCCAGGGGTATGTCCTTCTGTTATCCGGGTCCGTCCAGCCGCAGACACCCGCCTCGTCTCCGTAGTAGATCGTAGGCGCTCCCGGCCACGTCATCTGGATTAAGACGGCCTCCCGGAAAATACCGTACTGTATGCCCTCGGAAGCTGCCTCCGGCCCCTTCGTGGCAATCCGGCCCACCACCCGGTTTGTCCTCGTTAAAAAGCGGGAATGGTCGTGATTGGACAGTTCATTCATCGCCACAAGGACAGAGTTGGTCAGCATACGGCTCATATGGTAATTCATGGATCGGAAGAAGCTTTCCCCGTCACCGAACAGGCTGGGGTTGCTCTCATCGCTGTGCTTCTCCATCCCGGTCAAAAACCAGGTCACCGGCTCCATAAACGCATCGTAGTTCATCACGGTATCCCACTGGTCCCCCTGAAGCCAGGACGACGGATCGCCGTAGTGTTCTGCCAGAATCACCGCTTCCGGATTCGCCTCCTTCACGGCCGCCCGGAAATCCCGCCAGAACTTGTGGTTATACTCGCTGCTGTGGCCTAGATCCGCAGCCACATCGAGGCGCCAGCCATCGACGGAAAATGGCGGGGAAACCCATTTACGCGCAATCTTTAAGATATATTCATACAGCTTCGGGGAATCCTCATAATTTAACTTCGGCAGTGTGGAATGGCCCCACCAGCCATCGTAGGCGCCGTTATTCGGCCACCGCCCTCCCTCGTAAAACTTGAAAAAGGTGTGGTAAGGGCTGTCCTCCGACGCATAAGCCCCGGACTCATAGGTCCCGGACATCTCGTATAAGAGTTCCCCATCCAGCCACTCGTTAAAAGAACCGCAGTGGTTAAAGACGCCATCTAAAATCACTCTCATCCCGCGCCTGTGAACCTCCTCCACAAAGCGGACGAAAAAGGCGTCACTGGCCTCTAAGTTCTCCCTGTCCGTCGTCCGTATCATATACTTTGTGGCATTCTTATTATCCTTCTCCCCAGGCTTTACGACCTCTCCGCCATCTTTTACAATAACGCCGTAATGGGGGTCAATATGGTCATAATCCTGACAGTCATACTTGTGATTGGAGGGAGACACGAAAATCGGGTTAAAATAGATAACGTCGACTCCCAGGTTCTGGAGATAATCGAGTTTATCCCATACGCCCTGCAAATCACCGCCATAGAAATATCCCACATCCAGCTGGTTCGGATACTTACTCCAGTCAGACACGTGGGCCACCGGCGCCCCGATATAGATATACTCATTATCGACTACATCATTTCCCGGGTCACCGTTATAGAAACGATCCACGTAAATCTGGTACATGACAGCGCCCTTGGCCCAGTCCGGTGTATGGAACCCCGGCGCTACGCGGAAATGAAACCCTTCCGAGTTATCCGTTGTGGCGCCCAGCCGGTTAAAATAGCACTGTTCATTGCCCTTTACCACTTTAAAGCTGTAACTTATTTTATCGGCACCTGCCGTAATCTTATATACATAATAGTCAAACAGCTCGTCAGAATCCGCTTTCTCCATCATCGCTTCCTCTGATTTGCCATCTTCTATATAACAGACATAATCAACATTATCCTTTGCGGTCCGAAACCGCAGATAAATGTCGTCCCCTTCATCAGGTTCTGTAGGGAACCGAAAATTCTCCGTCTCGTCAGTAAATAACGCATCCCTGTTTAACGCCTCTTCATTGAAGCACATACATTTTTCTGTTCCTTTCTCAATTACTCCTGTATCTATTTTATCTGATTCAACCCAAATATACAACCCCATAAAATTTATACTTTCTTTATTTTTCCGCCCCCGCCTGCCCCTCAGGCAGAAAAAACGGTCAGCGGGGCAGCTGACCGTTTTTCGGAGAAGGTATTTCGTTTCTTATGGGGTGTAGCAAAAACTATATAATGTATTGGGGGGGTTACGAGTAATAATATAGCATGATTTGTAAAATAAGTGTGCACAAACATCATTTTTTTCAAAATCTGTTTTTATGCACTTTCGCTTTCCCTCCGTTTATGCCACAAAAAATCCGGGACACTCCTGTTAAAAATTAGTCATTCTGCCGGACTTAAGCCTCCGGGGCAAACAGGCTCTCAAACTCGTGCTGGTCAATCTTTTCCTTCTCAATTAAGAGTTTACAGCAGGCGTGAAGCACATCTTCATGGGCGAGAATGATTTCCTTCGCCTTCGCATAGCACTCGTCGATAATCCGCTTCACCTCTCCATCGATCGCGTTGGCCACCTCATTTCCATAACTCTTGGCATGGGCCAGATCGCGGCCGATAAAGACCTCGTCACCGTCATTATCGTAATTAATCATGCCGACCCGGTCGGACATACCGTACTGGGTCACCATGGCGCGGGCCGTAGCCGTAGCCTGCTTAATATCCTGGGACGCTCCCGTTGTAATATCGCCGAAAATGATCTCTTCCGCAATTCTTCCGCCCAGATCGACCATGATATCCTGAAGCATACGCTTCCTGGAGTTGAACATCCGATCGTGTTCCGGCAGCGGCATAGTATAACCGGCCGCCCCGATTCCTGTCGGAATAATGGAAATCGTATGAACCGGCCCTTCGTCGGGAAGCAGATGGAAGAGGATGGCGTGGCCTGCCTCGTGATAGGCTGTAATTCTCTTCTCCTCCTCGGAGATCACCTTGCTCTTCTTCTCAGCGCCGATTCCCACCTTGACGAATGCCTTGTTGATGTCGCTCTGATTGATAAATTTCTTATTCTCACGGGCCGCGTTGATGGCCGCCTCATTCATTAAGTTTTCCAGATCCGCACCGGTAAATCCGGCCGTCGTCTGTGCCACCTGCTTCAGATCCACATCCTCTGCCAGCGGTTTTTCTTTGGAATGCACCTTTAAGATATCTTCTCTTCCGCGCACATCCGGTCTTCCTACACCGACCTTACGGTCAAATCGGCCCGGACGCAGAATCGCGGGATCCAGGATATCGACCCGGTTGGTGGCCGCCATAACGATGATGCCCTCATTGACTCCGAAGCCATCCATCTCTACCAGAAGCTGATTCAGCGTCTGTTCCCTCTCATCATGGCCGCCGCCCATGCCTGCGCCTCTCCGGCGGGCCACAGCGTCGATCTCATCTATGAAAATGATACAGGGCGCATGTTTCTTCCCCTCGTCAAACAAGTCTCTGACTCTCGACGCACCGACACCGACGAACATCTCCACAAAGTCGGATCCCGAGATGGAGAAGAACGGAACACCCGCCTCCCCGGCTACCGCCTTGGCAAGCAAAGTCTTACCTGTTCCTGGAGGGCCTACGAGTAAGATTCCCTTCGGGATACGCGCGCCCACGCTCGTATATTTCTGTGGATTTTTCAGGAAATCCACCACCTCTTCCAGTTCTTCCTTCTCTTCCTTTAAACCGGCCACTTTGCCGAAGTTGACTTTATTTACATCCTTCGCCATGTGGGCGCGGCTCCTGCCGAAATTCATCATCTTGGCGTTGGCGCTTCCCGCCCCGGCCCTGGCGTTCATAACCATGAACACTCCCACGATCACGATGGCGGTCAGGATAATCGGCAGAACTATGGTCAGGAAATAATTGTCCTGGGGCACATTCTTGGTCGTCAGTTTGATGCCATTTCTCATCAGCAGTTCCTGCTCTTCTTTTACATCGGGAACGCTGATCTCTTTGGTCGAATTATCGGTCATCGTTAAGACCACCCGGCCTGTGGGCGTCTGCTGGTTCTGATAGATTGTCGCGGAGGCGATATTTCCCTCCTCAATCACCTGTAAATACTCCTGATTCGTAATCTCCTGCGAGTTCGTCGGCAGGAACTGAAGGATAATCAAAATAACTCCGAGGAATAAAATCAGGAATAATCCTCTGAATGGTTGCTGTTGTTTCAACGGGCTGCCTCCTTATTGCTGTTCTATTACCCCGATATACGGTAAGTTTCTGTATTTCTGATCGTAGTCGAGACCGTATCCCACGATAAATTCATCCGGCACGGTAAAACAGGTGTATTTTACCTGTACCTGCTTCTTGACACGGCGTTCCGGCTTATCAAGAAGAGTGCACAGTTCGATGCTTCTCGGATTTCTCTGCTTCAGCACTTCGATTAAGTAGGACAGCGTGTTGCCGGAATCAATAATATCTTCCACAATCAGTACATCCTTGCCCTCAATCGGCTCATCCAGATCCTTGACAATCTTCACGATTCCGCTGGAAACGGTTCCCGCCCCATAGCTGGAAACCGACATGAAGTCCAGGGTCAGCGGCAGAGAAATCCTCTTTGCCAGTTCACACGTAAAAAATACTCCGCCCTTTAAAATGCAAATCAAATGAAGCGGTCTTCCATCATAATCCCTGCTGACTTCTTCGCCGATCTCGCGAATCCGGCTGGCGACTTCCTCTTCCGATAACAATACACGTATCTTATCATTCATCATTTTTTTCCTCCGTTAATTTGTATTTGTATCACTGTATGGGTATTGCCTGTTATTTTATAGTATTCACTGATCCGGTATCCGATGATCCAGAGAATGTGGGAACCGTCCGCCACCAGCGGAATCCGGTCTCTCTCCTCTTTCGGAATCTTTTCATCAATCATAAATGCCTTGACCGTTTTCTTTCCGCCTCCGGCCAGCATGATGTAATCCCCGGTCTCTCGGAACCTTACACACAGCGCATTATTGATTTTATCATAATCAAACCATTTCGTATACCCGTTTTTCGGAAATTCCTGTCCTTTTTCGTAAGAAAATACGGTCGTCTGAAGCTTTGGAAGCTGCTTTTCCTCCTTATCAGCCTCCCGCTTCAGCCACAGCTCCTCATAGGATCGCTCTGCGTACAAACCGCCCGGCAGATCGATTCGATGGCCCACCGTGCTGTGAAGCAGACCGGCCGTGTCCTTCACGTGGGTGCTGGTGATGTCCTTCAGGGAACGACTCATCTCGGAAATCATCAGGCGGATGACGTAGCGGCGGATGATATCGTCATTTTCGAGAAGTATGGAAACGGGCATGGCGATGGCCTTCACTTCCTGCCCGGACGACTCATCGCCGCCGGACTCTGCCGTTTTCATCTTCCGCATTGCAGACTCTTCAATCAGCCTTTTTGCAACTTTTTCTAAATAGGCATCCGCCTCATAAGCCGCTTCCGCCGCCCGCAGGACGTTGCCGCAGGCATTTCTGTTAATCCGCTCTGTCACTGCAGGAATAATCTCGCCCCGCAGCCGGTTTCTCACATAGTCACCCGACGCATTGGTGGAATCTTCACAGTGCGAAATTCCTCTCTCTTCCAGAAATTCAAGTATCTCCCGTTTCTCTGCAAACAGCAGCGGCCGGATAATCACGCCCCGCTCAGGCCGCATCCCACCAAGCCCTTTTAAACCGCTGCCGCGGAACAGGTTGTAAAGGACCGTCTCCACCTGATCTCCCGCGTGGTGGGCCACCGCAATCCTGGTGCCATTCACCCGGATTCTCTCCTGTTCCAGAATGTGATACCGCAGATACCTTCCGGCTTCCTCCTCGGACATCCCGTGCTCCTTTGCGTACTCGGCCGCCTTCACATGCACACAAACAAAAGGCACTCCCAGACTTTCTGACAGTTCCTGCGCGTATCTGCTGTCCCGGTCCGCCTCACTTCCCCGCAGGCCGTGATGGATATGGACCGCGAACAGCTCCATGTTAAATTCTTTCTTCAGTTCATTTAAGATTACAAGCAGGCACACCGAATCCGCGCCTCCGGACAGTCCCACAATGACGCGGTCTCCCGGGGCGATAAGCTGGTGTTCCCTTATATAATCGAGTGTCTTTCTGTACATCATCCACCTGCCTTAGTAGATTTTTCCCCCTCATTCTATTACTATACATAGAAAACACGTCCGTTGCAATTATTATTTTCTTTTCCAGATCCCGGCGGTCAAAACTGTCATGTCATCCCCCACCGCATCGGTAAAGGACCGGGCAAATAAAAGAATCCGATCCGCCATATCCTGAGGATTCTTAACCGGCATCCCGGCAATGAATTCCATGAGGGCCAACTCCTTGTCCTCCCCCGGAAGCGCATCCAGCACGCCATCGCTCACCATGACCACCCGGTTGTCGTCCCAGAGCTTTTTCGACAGCAGGACCGGTTCCACGGGGCTTAAGACCCCCATGGGCACTTCCCCGGCTTCCAGAAGTTCCACGCCCTCAGCCGTCAGAATGTAGGTGGCCGCAGCGCCCAGCTTCATGGCCTCCAGCACCCCTGTATGTAAATCAATGCAGCACAAATCAAGCGTGGCCGGATGCTGGGTGCTGCCGGTCAGGAGTAACACCGTATTCACCAGCTTCAGTGCGGCTCTGGGGGAAAAGCCCGTCTCTAAAAGCCGTTCCGTCAGCTCGATCACCTGACGGCTCTCCTCCTCCGCCGCCTTACCGCTTCCCATGCCATCCGACAGGCTCATAATCACCTGCCCGGGCCGCGTCTGCCCAAATGTATAATTGTCCCCCGACACCGTCTCCCCGCTCTTTGCGGCTCTGGCAGCCCCGTATATCACCTGGTAGCGGCCTTTTTCCACGAAGCGGATGGTGGCCGCCTGTTTCGTCACCAGGCTTCTCTCATCGGCGGCCGCGCACCATTCCCCGTCATCCATGGCTTCCTCCAGGATTTCCGCCGCCTCCTTCGTCGTCACGCACCGGCCTCCGCCGGTCCGCATGGTTAAATAGGCCTCCCTCTCATGATTTTCATACTCCAGGATCAGCATTTTCTCTATTATCACATGACACCGCTTAAAAAGCCGTTTCACCGCCTCCTCTTTCTCCGGCGTAATGTCCACGGCCTCCTCCATCTGGTGAGAGAATTCTTCCAGGATGACGGCCAGCTCCTTAAACTGGACGATTACGGCGTCACGGCTCTCCAAAAAGCGGTTTTTCCAGGCTAAATTCATGGTAGCCCGTCCCAGACTCCGGTTCAGCTGCCCCATATAGTCATCTTTTTTCTTACACGTCTCAAGAAAAAAACGGGGCATGTCCCCATAGTCCACGCTCCCCTTCTGTTCAAACGCACGGGTTAAATAATCCAGGTAGTAGTTATTTTCCTGCCCTTCTCCGGAGTAAAGATTACATTTTCCACAGCCGGCGCAGACCATAGCCGCGGCAGACTGCATGGCCGCAATCCCATCCTCCCTTGTAAGTCCCTGTCCTATGGACAGCTCATCCGTACACGCCCTGGCCAGTTCTCCAAGAGAATCTGCCATGTCGTTCAACCTCTTTGCAGTATATACGTTGACATCCGCCATATCGTGGTGTCCCGCTTTCCGTCTGAACACAAAAATCCCTCCTGCCTGTTATCATGGTTCTTCAGTCCATTATATACAGGCAGAAGGGAAATATTTGTCATATTTTCAGTCCGGTGCTCAAAAATATTACGACACGAATCACTTTTTTTCTGTCGGTTTCAGCAGAATCTCGTCGGGGTTCACCAGGCCCAGCTTCTGCTTCGCCACCTCTTCGATGTACTGCTTCGTCTGGACGTATATCCGGTACTCCTCCAGTTCTTCCTTCCGCTTCTTCTCCGCCTCCACCCGGGCGTCTAAGCTGTCTAAACGGGTCTGATACTCCTGCACCTTCTCTTCCATGGCAGAGCCCTTCACGTTCACGGTCACGGCCAGGCCGAACACAACGAATGTAATGCCAATCAGCGCCATCCGGTTGCCCCATTTATCTTTTCTCTTTCTTCTTGATTTTCCTGCTTCTCTCATCTTTTCCTTCACCAGCTGTTCTTATTCTGCGCCGTTTGCCAAAACACTTGTCTGCTTTCATTCTAAGATATTTCCACACTTTTTTCAAGAGTTTCAGAAAAAATCTGCTGACCAGCCTGTCATAAAGAAACATCCCGATCAGAATTCCGCTTATCACGTAGCCCCGAAGCCCGCCGTCATTCTGTTCGTAGAGAAGGGAAAATGTCACCAGGCTGGCGTAGACCCAGTAGGCCATGTCCTCCACTCCCATCCAGATCGGATGGTGAGGAACGAAAATGCGGAATACCCGAAGTAAATCGTACACCATCATCAACCCTGCCCCGGTAAGAAAGCTGTAGATTAAAAGCCTCGCCTCATAAACAATATGGATACTCATAGGCGTCGCCGCCCCTATTTAAACAGTCTGGAAAGCAGGGACTCCCCGGACTTTCTGAGCGCCTCGTTGGAGGAATAGGTCAGGCTGTCGATGGTGCCGTCCAGATCCACCTCTCCCTTCTCCAGCGTCAGGCGGCTGACGTGCAGATCCTTCCCCTTCATCGTCAGCAGCCCCATATCCGTGTCCAGTACCACCTGGTTCTCATCGAAGGAGACCACCTCCCGGATTCCCGTCATGGACCCGGCGGCCCGGTTCTCTATTGTAAGCCTGTGGGGGCGTATATTCATCTTATCATCCATAAAAAAACCTCCTAACATACCTGTCTTAAGTATATTAGAAGGTTTTCCATATTATTCCTGTCAGAGGTAACGGTACAGTTCCTTTGCCTCTTCTTTTTTTACGGTTTCCGCCACATCGAGGACTTCTACCTTTACGGAATTTGTCCCAAAACGTATCTCGATTATATCGCCTTCCTTGACATTCAAGGAAGCTTTTGCCGGTTTGTCATTCACAAGCACACGGCCTGCGTCACAAGCCTCATTGGCCACGGTCCTCCGTTTAATCAGACGTGAAACCTTGAGAAACTTATCGAGTCTCATGAATTATTCGTTCACCATATCCTTTAAAGCCTTACCAGCTTTGAACTTTGGTGTTCTGGAAGCAGCGATCGGCATTGGCTCGCCTGTCTTCGGATTTCTTCCTTCTCTTGCTGCTCTTTCAGAAACTTCAAATGTACCAAAACCAACTAACTGGATTTTTCCGCCGTTTACTAATTCTTCCGATACTACATCTGTGAAAGCCTTAACTGCCTTTTCCGCATCCTTCTTGGACAATTCTGCCTTCTCTGCTACTGCTGCGATTAATTCTGTTTTGTTCATTGATATCTTCCTCCTAGAATGTAGCATTAAAACTACGATTTTTCTCGTTTATACGATACTATATCATTTATAGCCGCTTCTCCTGTTTTTGTCAAGGTTTTTTACCTTTTTCGTAGCGCCGGTTCTCATTTTTTTATGACGGTACAATCGGTGGTATCAGACCGCATTACCAGTTCTTCCAGTTTCTTCCTGTCCATAGGTTTTGCGTAGTAATATCCCTGTGCCAGATCGCATCCGATGCTCTTTAGAAGTTCCTTCTGCTCATACGTTTCCACGCCTTCGCATATGGTTTTTAAATGCAGAATGTTCGCGATATTTACGATGCCCCTGACGATCATCACATTCTTCCGGTCCGTCATATCACGGTTTAAAAATCCCCGGTCGATTTTCAGAACATCTGCCGGGACATCGGAGAGGATGCCTAAAGAGGAGTAGCCCACCCCGAAATCGTCAATGGCGACCGTAAACCCGCAATCTCTCAGCCGGTTCAGTTCAGTGATAATGTTCTGGCTGTTTTCCATCAGCGCACTTTCCGTTATCTCAATTTCCAGATACTCGTGGGGAATCCCGTACCGGTCCGCCACCGCCGACAAATCCTCCGCGAGCCCCTCCTTCGCAAAATGAAGCCTGGAGAAGTTGCAGGCTGCCGTAACCGCCGGCTGGCCCTGTGAAATCCATGCCTTCAAGTCCTGGCATACCCGTTCAAATACACAGAGGTCCATCTTCAAAATAAACCCGTTGCGCTCAAAAAGCGGGATAAAATAGTCCGGGTAAAGGATCCCTTTCTGCGGATGGTTCCACCTCACAAGGGCTTCCACCGAGACAATCCGCTCCGTCTTTAAATCGTACTGCGGCTGATACCAGGGAATAAACTCCCCATTCTCCAGCGCCCGGTACATATCGGCCTCCACCTCGCTGTCATGGGTCCGGTTGTTCTGCAGGACAAGAAACGAATAATCATTTTCCGAGAACATAACGTGCTGGTTCTTCCCGTTTTTCTTAGCCTGATACAGGGCCAAATCAGCGTAATGGATCAGTTCTTTCGGCGTTTTCTTCTCTTTTCCGGTCCACAGAATACTTCCGAGGCTGACGGTGATGTGAGTGTCGGTAAGCGGCAGTATCTCATGCTTTAAATTCATGTCCTGGATTGCGTACATGATTTCACCGGCCGTGCGATCGATCTTTTCCGCGGTTGCATCCGGGAGAACCAGTACGAATTCTTCCCCGCCAATCCGGCCGGCGATTCCTCCTGTGTCCTCCATAATCTTCTTTAAACAGCCCGCGATTCTGGCCAGAACCTTATCGCCCGCCTGATGGCCATACGTATCATTGAAGGACTTGAAGGAATCAATATCCATCATATAAATCCCTAAATTTCCCCCGTTTTTTTGGATCTGTTCCTCTAAATATGCGTAGAGAGTCTGCCGGTTGGGGATACCGGTCAGCGCATCAATGGAGTTGAGCAGTTTCAGTTTCTCGTTCTGCGCCTGCCACATATTATAAACGTGGTTAAAAATAGCTGCAAACTTCCGCATCTCTACCGATCCGGCCGGAATCAGATGAAGCCCGGTTGTCCCATCCACATCCCGAAGCGAGACGGAGTACTGCATAAACGGCCTTAAGACCAGCAGATAATACGCCGCAACCGCTACTATCAGAAGAGCAAGAAGCAGCATGTTGCTGGCCTGCGCCACGAAAAGGGCGTGTTCCGTCTCCCGCATGGCGCTCTTTAACTCCCTGCCTTTTCTCTCCCTTAACATCTCTCGAAAGTTCTGCAGATTTCCCTTGATAATCTCTTTGCTTTCACTGTACTTATCACCAAAAATACAGGCGGAGGCGGCTCTCCACTTTTCCTCGGAATTCATGGATTTTTCCTCTTCCGTCAGCTTTGTGGCAGCCACCTGCTCCGGCATCTCCGATTCCTTCATGCCGATGCTCTCTGCCATCAGCCGCATGGCCAGTGTCTCTGTGAAAATCAGATCGTCCGATTCTTCCTTGGCCCTGTTTACAAGGGCTGATTCCTCTTCTGTCAGCTGCTGTTTTTGAAGTTCCGTAAGCGCTGCCTCTCTCCGTCTGACTGTATCGACCTCTTCCCAGTAATTATTAAGGTTCTCCCTGTTCCCGGTCGTAATAAAACGCCACACCTCATTGGTCAAATAATCGGACGCATCTGCCAGGGCCTGCCCCTGCTTCTCACATTCCCTCCGGCTCTCCTCTATCTCCTGCTGATTTAACATACATACATGGACGTACTTCACACTCCATGCAGACAGAATATGACAGGCACCGCTATCACAAGAAGACAGACGGACAGTACTCTCATATTAACCCGTTCTCTGATTGGCCTCATAAGCCTGTTTTCCCCCTGCTTTCCTACTCTGGCAGCTTAAAATTCTTCGCGTCTTTTTGATTTTTTTCCTGTTTTTCCTGCTTCTTTATCTCATTCCACAGCTTCAGGCCCTCTTCCACGGTCCCGGCCTTCGCATCACCAAATACGTGCGGATGGCGTCTCACCATCTTTTCACACACTCCCGCCACCACGTCATCCATGGTAAACGCCCCATTTTCCTTCGCAATCTGGCTCTCCATGACAAGAAGGAACAGCACGTCTCCCAGTTCCTCGCAGAGATTGTCCATATCCCCATTCTCAATCGCTGTAAGGACCTCGCCGCATTCTTCCTCCAGGCACGGTTTTAAACTCTCATACGTCTGCTTCCTGTCCCACGGACACCCCGACTCGGAACGCAGTTTTTCTGTAATTTTTACCAGTTCATCCAGTGTATACATAACCCTTCTCCTCTGTTTACGATTCATCATCTGAAAATAAAATTATACAACTATTTGAGGGAAAATACAAGGAAATGAAAGCAGCTTCACCTGCCGCCGCTTCATTTTCCAAATCTGACGTTTTTCTGACATTTTCCTCTGCCACCTGTTAAAATCCGCGTCTATCATTTATAATATGGATTAGCAAAAATATCGTAATTGGAGGTTCTCATGAAATCATTCAACATCTGGAAAAAAATAGCGGCAGGACTGCTGTTTTTTAACATTGTATTTACAGGTTTCATCAACCAGTCACTTTCCCCGGAGGGCGGGACGGCGCAGGAAGCCGCGGACACGTCCGATACCGGTCTGACAATCCGGAAAATGGGAATCGGTTCCGGCCTCACCATCGGCCCCGGAAACCGTTTCTTCGACGGCGGCAGTCTGTCCATGCTGGCTGACAGCGGCAACCGCCAGATGCTTTCCCTGATTCTCCAGGATAAAAATGGCACGCTTGTGGTGGTAGACGGCGGCTGGAGTGATGACCAGGGCCATCTTGCCGATGTAATCCGTTCAAAAGGCGGACACGTATCCGGCTGGTTTCTTACCCACCCTCATTCCGACCACGCCGGAGCACTGATTTCCATTTTAAATAATCCTGACAGTCAGATTACCATTGACAACATTTATTTCAATTTTACCTCCCAGGATTGGTACGATACCTACGGAAATGGGCGCGGCAGTTTCGTTGCAGAGTTAAGAGAAGCCCTCGCAAAGGTTCCGGGAGAGAAGCTTCACGGCGATATCACAAAAGGCCAGGAATTCCAGTTTGGTGAAATCCGCGCCGTCGTCATGAATAATCCCTACCTTCTGCAGTCCACATCGGTCAACAACAGTTCCATCGTTTATAAATTTTATTTAAACGGCGTCACCATCCTGGCTCTCGGCGACTTAGGTCCGGAGGCCGGTGACTTAATGCTGATGGATAACGGCGCCGAATGGCTAAAAAGCGATATCGTCCAGATGTCCCACCATGGCCAGTACGGCGTAGGTAGAGATGTCTATGCCGCCATCAATCCGGCCGTCGCACTGTGGCCATGCCCCCAGTGGTTATGGGATAACAATAACGGCGGCGGCGTGGGAAGCGGCGACTGGAAGACTCTGGAGACGAGGCAGTGGATGGAAGAACTGGGCGTGAGAGCAAATTACAGCATTAAAGACGGGGATCAGGTGATCTATTAAGCGGCAGCACCGCTTGCGGTATTAATATAAGGAAGAACTACTCCCCAAAGTGGCGGCAGGCCCTGAAAGGTATCATACCTTTCGCGGGCCTGCCGTGTTTCGATTCATGATGATTTTCTGTCACAACCACCATTCTCTACCGATTTCCGCTCTCCCCTTTTAGCATCTCCTCTATCTTTTCTCTCTCCCGGCTCCCGTTTGTGGCCAGACGCAAAAATGGAATCCGGTATTTTTGTAATATACTGTCTTTCATCGCATCTCTCCGAAGCTGTTCCTGATGATTTTCATGGAAAGCGAAGCCATCTACCTCGATTACCAGAATACAGCTTTTATCCTGCTTATAAAATACTACGAAATCCAAAGAGGCACGATTTCTGACGAATGATTCCTCCTCTGCCGAGAGCATTGTTGTGTCCTTCAGCAGATTTTGCAGCAAAACGCCCTGTGAGTACCCGTATCTGGAGAAATCCGGCTGTTGCAATATCTCCTCCAGCAGCACGCGCAGCGCTTCCTCAGACTGATAGTGGACTTTCTCGTTCATTTTGGCTTTCAATGGCAGAAGTCTCTCAGAGTATCGCTGATACAGTAAATCAAATACCGATACAATCTGGCTCTCTATCACATTTTCATCCAGCGTGTTGTACTGCATGTATCGGATCAAATCTCCAATGTGTTCCCCATTTTTAAAGAAGAGGCTGTGATCGGTGACCAGAATAAACTGTTTAATGGCCCTGGATACCGCCACATTGACCATCTGCGGATCGTCGACAAACGCAAGGTTCTGTCTGGCATCTCCTGAGCTGTCCAGCACCGTGGACATAATCATTGTATTCTTCTCACGCCCCTGATACTTATGTACGGTATCACTCTCAATCCGGGAATCTACCAGGGCCGCAGCTTTATCCGCCTGTTTTCGAAAAGGGGTAACGAGACCGATATCTTCATATCGGTTTTCTGTCAACGGATTTTGTAAAATTTCTTCCACAATCACATCAATTTCCCGCTGATTGTATACGCCCTTCCGCTCTCCCTGATTAACCCTCCGCATATGATTGCCCTCAGCCGTTTTATACAAGATTAGCGGACAGTCATCCGGCTCCGCTTTCGTGTAGGCAATCAATTGCCCCTGATAGTATTTCTGATTGCAGAATTCAATAATCCGCGGATGGCAGCGGTAATGTTCCCTCAGAGTAACAGACGGCAGCTTCTCGCCATAAACCGCCATCACAGAGGACAGAATACTGTTTGAAAAATAGTCATATTCCTTCCCCGGCGCCTGTACCGTCAGCCTGTCCTTAATCTTACTGTCCGTTATCTGCGGCAGCTGCTTCAAATCCCCAACAATAATCACATTTCGACAGCAGGAAAACGCAAGCGCGCCGGTAATCAAATCCACCTGTGACGACTCATCAATAATTACGTAGTCCAGAAGATAATTCTGCGGGATAGAACGGCGCAGCGCATAGGTCGTACTGAGCAGAATCGGATAAAATTCCATAAACTCCGAAAAACGTACTTTATAATTCTTTTTCGTAAAATCCGGGACTGACCTGTTATGGTAATGCTTATAAAGATACTTGCGAAATAATTTCTCTGAAGTTTCCTGATGCTTCTTTTTCGTGTCTTCAAAAGATCCCTCTTTCAAATCCCAGTTCAGT
>CAUEKH010000022.1 GCA_959018155.1 uncultured Hungatella sp. | reverse complement strand
CATCTTGGGAGTGTAGCTGCCGTCCGGCTGCTTGACCGCCACCAGCTTGTACACGCCGCCAAACAGTAAATGTTTCACCATGAAATTGTGGAAAAACACGAATACCAGGCCATAGCACACATAGGACGGCCACATGTTCTGAAGCCTTCGTCCAAAGAAATCAAAGGGCTTATCGCCGTACCGCTCCTCATTGTAAAAGTAACCCGATACAAAGAAGAAGACTGCCAGATGGTAGAAGTACACCATCCGGATCAGGATTCCAAGGTTCTGGGAATGGCCAAAAACAATGGAGATAATTCCGATCCCTTTTAAAATATCCCAAAACAGGATCCTGTCCTGTTTTTTTTCACTCATACTCTCCCCTCCTTCGGCTTTCCACTTATTTTCCAGCCGCTCATCACCACTGCGGCCGCCCGGTTCGACAAGCGTACCGCCGGTTCTACCACCAGGCGGGTAAACAGGGCCGAGACGCCAATCACCACTGGAAACGTGAGGATTAAATCCGCCAGGACCACCCATTTATGCGCCATACCGATTCCCGTCATGTACAGGAAAAATCCGCAGGAAAAGCACTCGATCACAGGCCAGTGGAGAAGATAGATGGAAAATGCGTGTTTTCCCACTGCGACTCCCGCCTTATTGCCCCACACGCGATCTAAGGCGTTGCTGTTTAAAAGTGTCAGGAACATGACAAAGACTGCCACGTAAAATCCCAGGTTGCGCCATCTGAATACATCGAGGTTGGTGATCATGCCGATGTAGCACCAGGCTGCGATATGAAGCGCGACAGTAAACGGCTGACAGCCCGCAAAGAACCGGTTGATCCGCTCCTCATGGGTATAAATGTCGCATATCATCATCCCCAGGACGAAGTAAACATAGTAATCCGAGAAGAGAAGGAGATACGCCGCGTAGAATACATACCGCGACCGCCGTGAGCGAAGAATCGCGGCAGCTCCCAGAATAAAATAGGATCCAAGCATCTCATACCGCATCGTCCACAACGGCCCTACATAGCTGGCCGCGCCCTCGAAAAGGGATTTCCACGCCCCTTCAATAATGCTCATCTTCAGATTCGGCTCAAACTGGTTGAACAGTCCCATAAAATCCTGAGAACCGGTATACTGAGCCGCCTCACCATTCCACATCAGGCCAAACCGCATCAGCACACAGGCCAGAAGTGTCACGGCCAGGGTCGGAAGCATCAGCCGGAAATACCGTTTCAGTGTGTCCTGTTCCACCGCACTGTAATCATCGGTGCGGAAATATTTGTAACAGAGGACGAATCCGCTTAATGTAAATAAGACTCTCACCGCCGTATTTCCCGAAAACAGATAGTAAAGCGGCGTCTTGAAAAACGCATGGGCCATCCGTGAATTCGGGAAGAAGCCATTCTGAAAATGGCAGAGCACAACACCAAGACACGACAGTGCGCGGACTCCCTCGAGACAGTTAATCTTTTTTGGTTTCATAGAATCCCCCTTCCGCCAGGAAGCCACTGGCCTCCGCTTTTGTATAGTTTCTGTCAAATTCCTCCAGGGCGGCCCTGGACTCTGCGGTGTACTCCCCGTCAATATCAACGCGGGCGAGGACATTTCCCGCTTCATAGCAGACGGGAACTATCTTCCCATACTCAATCAGGCTGCGGACCAGGCTGTAACGCCTCTGTTCCTCCTTCATATAACCGGCCTGGACGTATACATAGTCCGTCCTGGCATAATCCATAAATTCCACGAAGGAATCCATGTCCTTCACCAGATATACATTTCCCCAGGATCCGTTAATGTCATCATAGGACTGGACGTTACACGGAAATGCCAGTGTCTCCGGATGGGATCCCACCGAAATCAGCCGCGTTTTGGGATCCTCAGCCAGAATGTCCCAGATCTGCCCGTTTCCCTGGGTAATCATCAGCTGATGGCTGACCTCCTGATGGTTGTAGTAGCCCCGGTGTTTCCACGAAACCGGCGAAAATCCCAGCGACCAGCTCCAGTTTGTCAGCGAAGCGGTAACCGCCCCCAGACACATGACCGGAACCAGTAGGGCTATAACGCCACGCCTCACACTCCGCGCCGTCAGGCGGTCGGCCAGACGCAGCACGTAAACCACAGTCAGGAGATACAAAAGCATAAAATAGTTTCCGTCCACCTGGGAAAGCATAAAAAGACTGACCAGATTCACAATCAGGAACGGGATATAAACCGTTTTTAAATAACTGACGTAAAACCGTCTCTCATCATTATCCACACGTTTTCTGCAAAACAGACATGTAATCCACAATAACATCATGGCAAACAGTGCAAAACCGCCCCAGGCCAGGATCACATGGTCCATATCATCCCCCAGAGGGCGCAGCAGAAATCCGAATAACCGCTTTGCGAAAAAGACCGCCTGCTCTATGGCTGACAGCCCGGCCCCGCTGTTGGGAATGCTGCTGATATGGAACGGATATTTCATCTCAAACCCGATTTTCGTCAGGACCGAGGAGAAGACGGAGGTAACCGGAAGGCCGGTAATGATCATGGTTCTGGCCCAGACTGCCAGAAGCGCCGCCACCGTTACGAGAAGAATTCCCAGACTTCCCGCCTGATGACAGATCTTCTTCTCCTTCTTTTTCCCGCTTCCAAAGGGCAGGAACCGGTTCCAGAGCAGGAATAAGCCGCTCATCCCGAATATCGCCGTGGAGAATACCATGGCTGTGGGCTTTAACGTCCAGGAAAAAAAGAACGCGGCCGCCGAGTATATCAGATACCGCCACGCTTTCCTCCCGTTTTTCAGATAGCAGAGCAGATAGTAAATCAGAATCAGCTGGAACAGAAGCGTAATCATATCTGTTTTAGCCGAGTCTGCCATATTCATAATCCCGGGAATGGCAGAAAGAAACGCCGCCGCTGCCATGGAGTATTCTTTCCCCATGAAAAAACCGGCAATCTTATATCCGAGCACCAGCACCCCGGCTGTCATCCAGACGTTAAAGGAGAGCAGGAAGCTGTAGGACGGAAGCGTAGAGAGCGGAAGCGTCAGGATCTCCCAGCCCTTGGAGTACGTATATACGATTCCGATTGTCCCAAGATTTTCATAAATTCCGTTTCCGTTATTTAAAATGTACTGTGGGCGCACTCCGTACCACAGACTGTCGAAATCCACCGCGCTGTTCAGCCGGCCCAGTTGAATACAGAGCATTGCCAATATAAATGCCAGGCAGAGCGTGCCTTTTAGGCTGTCCGGCCAGGTTATCGACGTCAGACGGGATAGCGAGTCTTCCCCTCTTCCCGCTTTCAACAGCCGCCACACCAAAAATAATGCCACCGAACCGCCAACCGCTCCCTGAAGCCAGGGAATCGAACCGATTCCCGCCGCCGACATGGCGCAGAAAATAAGAACCACAAGCGAGGATCCCGCCAGGAAATCGGCCGCCGCACCGTCATCCTCTGCCAGTCTCAATACCCGGCTTCTGAACCAGCGGCCCACAAAAAGCAGATAACCGATATACAGCCCCGAAACAACCACCGGCACAAATGCCATATGGCCCCATAAGAACACGGACATCACCAGCAGAACCGCAAACAGCTTCATCCTCGTGTTTTTTATCACTGCCATCACAACAAAAAACAGGACAAACAGCAGTACTACCTCTGCCGCCATCATGTGATAGATCTTCTGTTTCGTACACCACTCCAAAATCCCTTTTATAAATATCTGCTCCGATGAATACAGGACTGCAGCCACCGTCAAAACCGCGCACAGCAGAAGTTTCCAGCCATCTTTGCGAGTCTTTTCCATTTCACACCTCAGTTTCGAAAAACATTCCAACCGTTCTCTTTTAATATTTGTAAAGCACTGCGGACCATTGCCCCGCTTTCCGGCCGGTTCCGGCGGAACTCAAATTTCTCACGGAGTTCGTCATCCGTCCGGTTCTCAAAATCCAATGCCATCTCCTCCATCTGTTCCATCGCCGCCTTTCTGTAGGGCGCCTTTTTTACCTCCTGGTACGTGGTGTAACAGTTGCCGCACAGGAACAGAAGGCAGAAGCAGACAGCCAGAAATTTTATCAATCCCGTTTTCACAGGCGTCAACGCCTGCGCACGCTCTCTCTCCGCCAGTTTCCACGCAAAATAAAACGTCATCACAATTCCCAGAATCCCGATCTGGAACTGTAAGGCATACCGGGAACTTGCCCCGTAATCCTCATTCAAAAAAATCCATCTGGAGAAAAATATCAGCACATGGTTCAGCCCGCCTGCTGCAATCAAAATGAGCGGCAGCAATGTTTTCTCATAAATGCGGTAACGGAAATTCAGAATAAGAGCCAGTAAATAAGCGGCAATCACGAGAAGCCCCAGGGTTAAAAGCGGCAGATTCGTCCGAAAAGAAGCTGTCGCCTGTTCAATCCCGATTACCATAGATCCGAACGATTTGATAAAGAATCGAATAAAAAATCCCGGCGTATCGGCAAGCTGAGTAAAGAATCCCACCTCAGCCGAGGCGGCGTGTTCCTCCACAGCGTAAGAATTGCTCCACATATAGAGCATCAGTGACGCCAGACTGGAAAGTCCATAGATGCCGTACCACTTATCCGTCCTTTTCTCCCTCCGATAAGTGACAACAGCCATAAAACCGTATGCCAGTATGGAAGTTACCGCATAGATGGCGCAGTAGGGGCCTGCGAAGAAGATTGTGATGACAAAAGGCAGGGCTATCAGCCGTACCTTATCCCCCTTTTTTTCCTCCCCGCTAAAAAACCGGTCCATGACGAGATAGTGGTAATAGAAGCCGGCAAACGCGATGAAATGCGCCCAGCCGCTCCCGTTGACCAGCATCTCCCATTTATTTAAGCTGAACATGATTACCATGAGAAGCGTAAACCAGACGGCGTTCATCTCCTTCTTCCGGCAGTATAAGGCCATCACAAATGCCGAAAGGCCAAGTCCGGCCACTCCCAGCACACGGTCCAGCATGGTATTAAAGCCCAGCAGTTCCACGCTGATAATCCGCTCCAGGTAATTGGCCGGAATCCTGGTCAGCACGTCCGGCACCAGGAATTTAGCCGGATTCCACACATCCGGCAGATAACTGTTTACCAGACGGATGTAATCCGAGTAAATGACATCGCAGGAAGCGGACCAGATATACCACAGGCCGAAAACCGTCCCAAGCAGGGGGAGAAGAAAGTAATAATATCTGCGTTTCATCGTTTCACCTCACCAGTCAGTCCGTCGTAATATTGACAATCATGGAAAAACGCTTCTCTCCACGCTGTTCGCCGGCCTCTTTAAAATAGAAATTATTTTCAAATGTAAGTTCCGCGATTTGATTAGGATCCGCTTCAATCTCTGTCTCGATAGAATTTAAGTTGATCTTTAAATTTTTCACCGGTTTTCCATTTAATGAAATCACGGACAGTTCCTCGCCGGTCAGCTCGCCGGGGTAGAAGATTTCCAGATGAATCTTCCCTGTATTTCCGGTCATCACGCGGATCTTCGCGCTCTCATCCATCCAGCCATCCTCATAATATCCATAGATGCTTTCGCACTTTAAATTACGGACAAATTCAGTGATGTCCTGGAACGCGTTGTGACTCGGTTCCTCGCGCAGCACAATCATGTTATTGGTGACGAGGCCGATATCGCGGATGGTGTCAATATGGTGAACAACAGTTCCCTCCGCCTTCCTCTCCTTATCAAATGTCTTAAAGAAGGTACGGGCCGTAAAATCACTCATTTTGTAGGAATTTCCCAGAATATAAATCTGCTTTCCGAAAATATCATCCCCGTATTTCTCAAATGTCTCTTCCGCCAGAGAGTTGTAACGCTGCTGATATGGCCAGTAATAGAAATTCTCAACCTGGTCCCTGTAATAAGCTTCCACCGGCACCATGATGACCGTGTAGCAGAGAATCAGCACGCCGCAGAGGAACACGCTCTTCCAGCCGGATTTCTTATACTCGTTCCGTCTGGCTTCCTTCTTCATGTCAACCACTTTTCCGAGACTTACTTTTCCCGTCACAATCCCGAACAGACAGGCCATCAGCAAGTAAGCCGCAGTCATGGAGACGTAGACCCACCTTAATTCCACACGGATTGTGACACTGGAACACGCGATGCAGAAAGCGATAAAAGAGACGAAAAGACTGATATCCTTTAAATACCGTTTTCTTCCCTCCTTATCCTTCACCAGCCGGCGAACCGCCAGAATTACCAGGATAAGCAGGACGAGATCCGCAGCCACGACGCTGGCATGAACCCACGTCGGGGAATCCCACCAGCTTTTTCCATTAAAAAGTCCGGGTCCGGCATTGACACCAAACACATAGAGAATCTGGCTGATAGCGTAGCGGATAACAGTCGTAACTTTAAATGTATCGGTCACATTCGTCCCGGCCGTTCCGGCCGGAGTAACACTCCCCGTTGTCACGATCCTTATCAGGAAAACTACGCCGAACACCAGGAGCGGGGATAACCACCAGGCTTTTTTCTTTTTTCCTTTTTTCAGGAGAAGCGCCAGATAGAGGAAAGGAAGCAGGACGATATACCGTTCATGAATGAAGCAGACACCGAAATACAGGACATTCGCCCAGATAAAGTACTTCTGTCCATCGCTCTCGTCATTGATATAGCGGTAGGCACAGTAAAGAATTGCGATTGCGGCCCAGAGCGCCAGGCTCTCCATCAGGCCGTAGACCTGGCCAATCTGATAATACGACATCCGCGACATCAGATAGAGAAAGCCACAGCCAAACCCCACATAGTAGTTGCGGGACAACCGCTTTGCGAAGCGGTACACCGTATAGGCGATACAGCCATTTAAGATAATATTGGCCGGCACGAACCAGCCGATATGATTACCAACCACCGCCAGTTCCAGCCACGCCGCCAGGTAATAGAGAAACCGGAAGCGCGTGCTTCCCATGGGAAATACAAACTGGGAGAAGGACTGTTCCCCGTAACATGACCACAAATAGAGGTCATCCAGATAAAGACCTTTAATCTCAATCCCACGATTGATAAAAAAGGCAAGTGCCATCAGAAGAACCGCGGCAATTACTTCATTTTTCCATAATTCTGTCTTTTCAGATTTCGTTTTTCCGGTCATCGTTCTCCCCCTTTCCGTCATCGTCTGTTTCTTCACGCTTCCACCTTCTGTCATTTTTCGAATATTACTCAAAAGAACCGCTCCTCCAGCATCAGGCACAGGGCATGGTAAATGGGGAGGTGAAGTTCCTGGATTTTGAACGTCTCGTTCTCCGGAACGACAATCGCGACATCAGCCGCTTTTTTCAGTTCACCGCCGTCTTTTCCTGCCAGACCGATGGTCTTCATTCCGATGGCTTTGGCGGCAGTCATGGCGTACATCACATTTTTCGAATTTCCGGATGTGGAGATTCCGAGAAGAACGTCGCCCGGACGGCCGTAACCGTACGTCTGCTGCGCAAAAATCAGATCGCCATCCACATCATTTAAAAATGCAGTAGACAGTCCCGCATGACCGGTCAGGGCAATTGCAGGCAGCCCGCCCTGAAGCTTATCCGCCAGCATCGCGCCGCGTTCCGGATCCACGTTTTTCAGCTTCCTGGCAAATTCATCCGGAACTTCTCTGCGCTTCACAAAGCCTTTCATCAGTTCGCCCACGATGTGTTCAGAATCGGCGCAGCTTCCTCCGTTTCCCGCCACAAGAAGCTTTCCTCCATTGGCGTAGCACGCTTCCAAAATCTCATATGACTTGTTAATCTCTTCCTTAACAGATGCAAGAACAGGGTATCTTTCTATCAGTTCTTCTAAATATTTCTCTGGTCCCATTCCTATTCTCCTTCCTATAATCAGTTTTTATCGGCAGTATTTTTCTGCAATCCATCCCGCCGCTTCCAGTAAGTCCGTGGCAAAGTAATCGAACGCCGTCGCTCTTTCGTCTTCCGCCAGCCCGGCGTACTCCTCTTTCCCATACCCGGTTCCCACCAGAATCCGGCCCACTCCATAGTTTTCTCCGGCTTTTACATCGAGAAGCTTGTCACCAATCATCCAGGAACGCGATTTATCCACACGGTAATACTGCTCCGCCATCTCAAACATCCCCGTCTCCGGTTTCCGGCAGTGACAGCTTACCTTGTACTTTCCAATCCCGTGAACCGGATGGTGAGGACAGTAAAAGAAATGGTCGATGGCCGCCCCTTCTTTTTTCAGGCACTCATTTAAATACTCATGAAGCCTCTTAACATCTTCCTCCTCATAATACCCGCGGGCCACTCCGGCCTGATTGGTAACCACCACAATTTTAAATCCAAGTTGCTTTAAGAGTCCAAGAGCCTCCGGCACGCCCTCTAAAATTCTCAAATCTTCCGGCCGATGGAGGTATTCCACCTCTTCATTGATCGTTCCGTCGCGGTCGAGAAAAACGATTTTGTCGCCTGACGGCTGATTTTGCATCACTGCACCCCTCCTGTTCCTTCTATCCCGGTCAGGACTTTTTCATCACACATCTTCATTCACCGCTCAGTCCAGTTCAAACTGGTAATCCCCATTCGGCATATGCACTTTAACGCTGTTGTAATCCCAGCGGTTTTCATCGGTGATCCACGCCTGAGCGCCTCTCAGTTCAAAGTTCCAGTCTGTCAGCTGGCCTCCTGCTGCCTCCAGCCTGGCCGCCACCTTATGGCGCACATTATACGGGCAGAATACAAGTAAATATCCGCCGCCGCCCGCGCCCAGCAGCTTTCCTCCAAGCGCGCCCGCCCTCAGCGCCTCGTCATAGAGTTCATTGATCTGCGGAGTCGTTATTTTGCTGCTCATGCGCTTCTTGCTCTGCCAGCCGTAATCGAGAAGCTTTCCGAAGCTGTGAAGATTCCCTTTTAAAAGTTCGTCCTTTAAGGCGTAAGCCAGCGCCTTCACCTCGCACATGGCGTCAAAAGCATCCTTCTTCTCATAGTTCTTTACCTGGTCCTGGATAATGTTGGCCGATACATGGATATTGCCGGTATAGCAGAGAAGCAGGTTATACTGCAGTTCATGAATAATCTCTTTCTTAATTCGCAGCGGATTCACCACCACGTTGTTGCGGCCATGGAATTCAATAAAGTTAAAGCCGCCAAATGTGGCCGCGTACTGATCCTGATAACCGCCGTCAATCTTCAAATCCTCACGCTCCACCTTGTAAGCCAGATCCGCCAGCGCGTAGGCGTCCATTTCAATGCCTTTCCACTTTGCCATGGCAATCAGCAGCGCCACCATAACCGTAGACGACGTTCCCAGACCCGATCCCGGAGGCGCGTCACACTGTAAATAAACCTCGCAGCCCTGTTTGATATCCATAGCCTTCAAAGCCGCCGTCACCAGATCCAGCCGGCCGTCATAGACGTAATTCTCTTTCGTGTTATACTTTACCGTCATATCGAAGTCGAGGGAGTGAACGATAATCTGGTCATCCTCTCTCGGAACAATCGAACAGTAAGCGTACTTGTTGATGGTGCTGCCGATAATCGCTCCGCCCTGTTCCACGCAGAACGGGGCCACGTCCGTCCCTCCGCCGCCAAAACTGACCCGCAGCGGCGCCCTGCCTCTGATAATCATACCGTCACCTTTCCTTTCTCCACATCGTCGATAAACCGGTAATAGTCCTCCGGAATGCCGATATCAATAAAATATCCGTCATTTACCATGCCGCCCAGGGACTTTTTCCCCTCCGACAGCCACTTTGGAATCATATCATGCTCCAGAGAAACCTTTCCCTCCGGAATCTCCTCCAGCAGAGAACGCCTCAGATAGTAGACGCCGCCATTGATAGTTCCCGGCTTCGCCTCCTCCGTCTTCTCGTCAAAAGCAGTCAGCCAGCCATCCTCTAACACAGCCTGGCCATACCGTGACACATCCGGCACCTCTCTTAAAACGAGGGCCATATCCAAATCCCTCTCCTCGCTCATGGAGACAAGACGGCCATAGTCAATCTGATAAAATGTATCCGCATTCAGCACAAAGAACCGTTCATCCGTTGCCAGCCGCCCGGCGTTCTTAATCGCCCCGGCGGTTCCTAAAAGCGTCTCTTCATAAGCATAAGACACACGGATTCCCAGCTGGCTCCCATCTTTAAAATATTCTTCCACCATAGAACCTTTATATCCCACTGCAAAGATAATTTCCGTAATTCCGTGCTTTTTCAGTTCCAGCACCACATACTCCATAAATGGCTTCTCACCAATCAAAGCCATGGGCTTCGGTCTGTCGCTCACCACAGAGCGCAGCCTCGTTCCAAGACCACCTGCCAGTAAAACTGCCTGCATGATATTTCCTCCTGTAAGAAAAGATTTGCCAGACTTCAAAATACGCCCATTTCGCATCACATTATATCATAAAACATCGAAAACAATCCACTATATTTACAAAATTGGCGAAACTTTGAGGGTTCTCTGTAGTAAGACAAAAGAGACTGCTGTAAAATCAAAACTCCCGGCAGGCCCTCACCTGAAACGGCAATTCTGTTTTACAGCAGTCTCTTTTTATTCTCTAACTCTCAAAATCCTCTCCCACAACACTCCATGCCGCATCCACACTGTAATACTCCCGGATGTACTGCTGAGTCCTGTGGCTCATTTCTCTCAGCGCTTCTGTATCCTGGTAAAGCGATACCACTTCCCCGGCAAATTCCGCCGGTTCGTCCCTGATGACCATGACCTTCTCCGCCTCAGGGATGCCCTCGGCGCCGATAGAGGTTGTCACTACCGGCGCGCCATGATAGAGCGCCTCAATGACCTTTCCTTTTACGCCGGCGCCGTAGCGGAGTGGAACCACCACTATGCGGCAGGCGGCGTAAAGCGCTGCCAGTTCTTCTTCTGAGACAAAGCCCTTCACGATGATGCCGTTTCCAGGCTGTTCCAGGGCCAGAATCTCCTCTGTCACCTTGGAACCGACGATATAGAATGGGGCGTCAATCTTCTCTCTGATAAGCGGGTAGACCTCTCTTGCGAACCAGAGCACCGCATCCGCATTCGGCGGATGGGCAAAGCCGCCCACAAACAGCAGTCCTTCCCGCCGTTCGAAATCATCGGGAATCGCGTCTAAGAACTTCTCAAACACATAGGCCACGATGGCTTTTACCCGGATATTCGGGTCAACCCGGTTGATGGCCTCCTGTTCCACGTAAGATGGGTAATACGACACACTGGCCTTCCTCATAATCCGGAACTCGATAGACTTCCAGTATTCGGAGGCCTCCCGCTTCTTCGGATCCCCGGTCAGCTCATACTCCCTGCCTTCCCGCAGGAAATGGAGATCGTGCCCGTAATAAATCATCTTAATATTCGTATTTTCCTGTATAAAATCCACATATCTCTCAGCGATATGCGGCCTGTTTAAATAGGCCACGGCAATATCGTTCTGGTGAGCCTTAAGCCACTCCCAGATCTTTACCTGATACTCCCTGCCATATAAAATCTCGATCCCCATCTGCTGAAGCGTGGTGGAATACGGTTCCTCGTGAAGGAAATTGTCTCCTAAGAACTTCACCACAAATCCCTTTTCCAGGAACATTTTTAAGTACTGGAACGTCGTCTTGGAACCGGCATCTTTATCGTAGGTAGGCACATAATGGTCCACCACCAGGATAATCTTCTTTCCCTGACTTCTCTCCCTGGCCCGGAACGGGTCGGGATTTCCATTATTTTCACATTGCTTCTTAAACTCTTCCGCCCATTTTTCCTTCAGCTTCCGGCTGTTCTCCACCTGATACCGCTTCAAACCGCCGCCGTTGACATCCGTGCCGTTGGACACGCCCTCGAAATGGATCACCTTTGAGAGCGGCTGGTAAACCACCCGGTAACCGGCCTTCCTCACCTCAAAGGCAAGGTCGGAGTCCTCGCAGTAAGCCGGTGCAAACCGCTCGTCAAAGCCGCCGATTTCTTTCCACAGCTTTACAGAAAGCAGGATCGCCGCACCGGAAATATAGTCGACATCCTTCACATAGTTGTATTCCGGCTTCTCCGGGTCATCGAGACGGCCGTAATTCCAGCCGGAACCGTCGCTCCAGATAATTCCGCCTGCCTCCTGCAGCCTGCCGTCCGGGTAAACCAGCTTGGAACCGACCATTCCGATGGAAGAATCGGACTCAATTAAATCCACAAGACTTTTCAGCCAGCCGGGCGTCACCTGGGTGTCGTTATTTAAGAACATCACATACTTTCCGCGGGCTGATTTTGCCGCCTGGTTGCAGTTTCTTAAAAATCCCTGGTTGGTGGCGTTGCGGCAAATCGTGATATTTTCCGCAAATTTCGTCAGTTCCGCCGTGGCATCCGTCGACACGTCGTCCGCGATAATCACCTCGTACGGCACATCTTTCGTGTGCTCCAATATGGAAGCCAGACAGACGTAAGTGTAATCGATCTGGTTGTATACCGGAATCACAATCGAAACCATCGGATTCTCCACACGCTCAAAATGAAGCTTCCCGTAAGTCCGGTAGCCTTCCCCGATTTTCAAATCGCCCTCAATCAGGTTGCGGCCTTCCTCCGTCGTGTAGAGGCGCAGCGATTTCACCGGATGGATGACCGTATCCTTCGCATAGCCCAGGAGTTTCCGCTTTCTCGTCCCTTTCGGGAATTTCTGGTTGAATTTCTCCCCCAGTTTCCGGCGCACCTTAAATAAAAGCGCCTCGTGACGGTGGAGAACGGCAATCGTCTGAGCCATCGTCTCGCTGTCTTTCCTCAGAGTCGCAATCATCATCTCCAAGTTCGTCACGTGATTATCGGTCAGCCGCTTTACCTCGTTCTGTTTGCGGATGGTCAGTTCCTTTTCCTTCAGTTCCGCTTTCAGTTCCCGCAGTTCTTCTCCCTGCTTCCTCATAGCTTCGACATACCGTTCCACCTCATTCATATCTTCAGGCAGGAACCGGATATCGTGCATATAATTCGTCAAATAGACCGCCTGGTTCTCCCCGTGGACGTACTGCTGGAAATGTTCCTCCATGGCTGCGAAGACTGCCACCGACTCCTGTGAAAATCCGAACTTTTCGAGAAATTCCTCCCGTGTCTCGCCCACCAGAATACTCTGGTACCTCTCGAAGAAGTAATAAAGCATCCGGTATCGGATAAAGCTTACCGGGATTGGGAAACTGAAAACCCATTCATAATCGAGGCAGTAAAGTCCGTCCTCATTTACCATAAAGTTCTCGAAAAGACAGTCGATATTGGAAACGGTAAAAGACAGTTCGTCCCTGCCCCCTTCCAATGTTCCAAACACCGACTCAAATTCCGGCGTCACGAAAAAAGGCGACAGGCATTCTTCCCGCACGGAAAGAATCTGCTCCATACACTTTTCCAGTTCCTCTTTCGGGGCACGGCCGTCACGAATCCGCTTTCCAAGCATTTCCGCCAGCGATTCCCCCTTAAGGAACGGAAAACGGGCAGTTTTCCCATCAGGACTGATGGAAACCGGCACCGCCTTCACCGTCTTACTCTGGCTCTCCAGCCAGCCGTACTTCTCCCCTAAGGATTTCACATGAGCCACGCCCGATTCGGTCAGGGCCGTCTTCTCCACGTACCGGACGCCCTCATCCTCCACGATGGCGGTCCGAATCTGAAACTCTTCCCTGCGCGTTCTGTTGTATTTTATAAATTTACTTTTCTTCATAGTTTGCTCCAAACGACTAAATATGAATTTGCAAACGTCTCAAACTGCTTTTCCTCACATACCTCGTCAAACATTTTCCCTAAATCAAACCGCAGATACACCGGGTAATCGTACGCAAGAATCGCCTGGCTCAAATCGCCCTTGGACGGCAGATAGTCCTCTGAGTATATCGTCATCGGCAGGCGGTAATCCGGCATGGGATAGTAAAATTCCAGGCGGCCAGCCTCAGGACCTCCGCATTCTAAACCGCTGGCTGCAGGACTACCGGCCTGAAGACCGCTTCTCTTAAAACTGCCATCCGGATTTTCTCCGCCTCCGCAGAGAAGTTCCGCCAGTTCAGATTTTAAAAGAGCCGTCTCCTCCGGCAGCGCGCCGGCCTTATACTTAAGTCCCAATCGGTTGCAGACAGCCACAATCAGCTTCCCGCCCGGTTTCAGCAGGGACTTCGCCTTCTCAATCTGCGCGGCATACGGTGCTTCTAACGAGCCAATCATCATCACATAGTCGAATTTCCCGTTACCGCAGTATTCTACGTCACCGCGGTCTTCCTCGCCAACGCGCTCTTCCTCGTCATCGCGACATTTTACCTCTCCGCGCCCTTCCACATAGGAATCAAGGCTGCCTTCCACATACGCAATATTATCGTACTCCCTATGGCGTAAACGGTTCAACTCTAAATTCCCCTTATACGGGTCGATAACCGTCACGGAACGCACCCTGCGGGCGTAGAGCCCGGTCAGCGCGCCGTAGTCCGATCCAATCTGGAGAAGGTCGCCGTTTTCGTCGAAATCGAACCATTCCAGAACATTTTCCCGCATATCTGCCAAAGCGTATAAGTAATCGAGGCGGGGATATTCCTTTAAAATTGCTTTCGTATCGCCGTCGTACTGCTTAAGCAGTTCTCTGATTTCAGGACTGATATCACTCATGCCTTGCCTCCTTATGAACCGGCCCGATGAAGCTTCAACTCCACCTCGGACTCCATATCATAGACCCCGACCGTGTTCTTGTTGGAAATCACCGTAATGTTGGCAATATCGTACAGACGGTGATACACCACATGTTCCCCATTTTCAAATCCGGTGCAGCTCATGGAAAGCAAATACTCTCCGCCCTGCAGAGTCATTTTCTGCCTGAACTCCACTTCATACTCATCTCCCGGTTTCACGCTCTTGACGTCGGCCGACTCAAACATCGTGTTGGTCCCCGTCAAATCGGCGCCGCGCTTATCCTTGATCGTGTAAGTAAAAATAGGCGCCTGGATTTCCGCGTTAAAATGGATTCTCTCTTTGATCGTAAACTCCTCACCTTTTAACAGGAGATTCGTTAAATTTCCCCTCTCGTCGAGAAGCCCGAAATCGACAATCTCCGCCCTTCCATCCCCATACTCGGTCCGATTGGGGTTGATAGTCAGCTTCTCCTTCATCAGACCGCTTCCGTGGTCCACCTTCTTTTTCTTATCCGCGGCCTTCTTTCCAGCCGCCGCCCGCTCCCCGGAAAAATCGCTGAGTTCGTCATCCCTCAGTTCTTCCAGTTCTTCCTCCAGCTGATCCATCTGGTTGGCAAGGATCTTCTTATATAAATCCACCATCTTCCCCGGTTCTCCCTGGGCGATGAAATTCCCCTTATTCAGTACCACAACGCGGTCACAGTATTTGATGATGGCTCCCATATCGTGAGTAACCATCAGGATCGTGGTGCCGCTCTTTCTGATCTCCTCCATGCGCCGGTAGCACTTGGCCTGGAAAAACACGTCCCCCACGGAAAGCGCCTCATCCACGATTAAGATCTCCGGCTCCACATTGATCGCCAGCGCGAAGGCCAGACGGACAAACATACCGCTGGAATACGTTTTCACCGGCTGATGGACGAAATCACCGATATCCGCGAAATCCAGGATATCCTGAAGCTTCGCGTCCATTTCCTTTCTGGAAAATCCCATCATGGTGCCGTTCATGTAGATATTTTCAATTCCGGTATAATCCATGTTGAATCCGGCTCCCAGCTCCAGCAGAGCGGAAATAACGCCGTTTACAGCCACCTCACCGGTAGTCGGCGTCAGCACCCCGGTGATAATCTTCAAGATCGTGGACTTTCCGGAACCATTTGTCCCGATAATTCCCACCGTCTCCCCCTTCCTCACGTCGAAGGAAATGCCGTTTAAGGCGTAGAAATCACGGTGGTAATTTTTATGGGTAATGCTCATCGCCTCCTTGAGCCGGTCGATGGGCTTTTCATACAGTCGGTATATCTTTGTTACATCCTGAACGGAAATTT
>CAUEKH010000021.1 GCA_959018155.1 uncultured Hungatella sp. | reverse complement strand
AGAAACGAAATGGGGAAGATACGAGATGCACCGCGCCACCTTTTTAAACCTCACGCCCTTGATTTCATTTAACGCCAGGCAGAGGATAAGCGGCGCCGGAAAGCAGATCAACAATTTATAGAAGCTGATGATCAGCGTGTTTCTCAGCACCGGAAGGAAAAACGGATTGCTGGCCAGCGCTTTAAAATGCTTCAGCCCCACAAACTGGCTTCCATCAATCCCCTTCATCGGATAATAGTCCTGAAACGCAATGACAAGCCCATACATCGGGCCGTAACAGAATACCAGGAAAAACAGGATGCCCGGAATCAGCATGACGTAGTATTCTTTATATTTAAATAAATTTCCAAAAAATCCCTGTTTCTTTTTTGCCGCTGCCGCGGGTTTGGCTTTTGCCATACTAAACACCTCCAAAAGCTGACAGTTAAGCAGACACCATATGTGGCTTACTGCCAGCAAAAAGGCGGCAGCGGCTGTCCCATCAGCCGGAACAGCCGTATGCTGCCGCCCATCTGTCTGTAATCGTCTGTTCTGTTCTTTTACTTTAAAGCTTCCAGTCTGCTGGCGTACTCTTCCTGAACCGCTTTTTCCGCAGCCTCGCCGCCGGCTTTCTTAAATTCCTCCACAAAGGTGTCGAAGTAATCCACCGGCTTCGCCCCGCTGATGATATCGAAGTAAGCCTGCTCTGTCATTGTATCCAGCGTTGCAATCGCGTTGGTAAATTCTTCTACCGGCGGAACATTGAAACGGTAATATCCATTTCCTGTCACTTCCTTGCCAAATGCCGTCTTCTTGCTGGTAATCTCCTCCGCGTACTTCGGTGTATTTCCAAAGTCTACCGTCAGAATTCCCTGCTTGCGCAGTTCTGTGCCGTCAACCAGTCTCTGTGGATTTCCGTCATTGGCTTTATAGTGCTTGCCTTCGATTCCGAAGTTTACCATCTTCATATATTCCACGTCTGTGAAATAGTCATCCAGTGTTCTTAAGAAGGTCCGTACCTTTCTCGGATCCTCCGCGGCCTTCGTTGTCAGACACGTAAATGACCCCAGCTTGCCCCATGCCTCTGTGCCGGACTTTCCGTCAGGACCGATCGGAGCCGGACCGTAAACGATATCACCGTCAGGATTTAAAGCCTTAAATTCTTTCATACAGATACCCCAGTTGCTCTCATCAGAAGAATCCGTACTTGCCACAAGATAGTGGTACGGCTGAGCTGTGGTCAGTCCGATCTGTCCGTTCATAAAGGAATGGGACAGTCCGCCGTAGCCGCCATGATTTTCACCTGTGATAAATTCTTTATCAATGATGCCTTTCTCGTACCAGTCATGGAGAAGCGCAAGTCCTTCCTTAGCCTCCGGGCGGATATACGGGAAGAATGGAACATTGTCCTCTCCCAGCTGCATTTCCTCTGTAAAGAACTGGGAACGGGTATCGAGGCCGGTCACACATCTGACTCCATATGCGCCGAAAATAGCGCCCATGGCACGCTCTGCCATACCTGCGGTATCATTTTTACCGTTTCCATCCGGGTCATCTTCTACAAATGCTGTCAGAACCTTCTCATACTCCTCCAGAGTGGTCGGAACCTCTAAACCGAGACGGTCCAGCCAGTCCTTTCTCCAGATCATCGCGTGAGGCGTCGGCGCCTGGGGGCAGGCAATCCCGTAGTTCTTTCCTTTATAGAGAAGCGTGGTCCAGTAGGAACCGTCATCGTTCTCGTCCATGACCTTGGCGTAGTTTGGCGCGTACTTGCGGATTGTCTCAATAGGAAGTTCGGCTACGATACCGCCCTCCACCAGGGAAGATAACTGAGAAACATTATCAATTCTTAAGACATCCGGCATCTCGCCTCCCGCGAAACGCACGTTGACATTCTCCCAGTAATTCTTGCTGTCCACATACCAGGATTTCTCAATCACATTGAAACGTTCCTTTAGATACTGTACGATTTCCGAATTCTCATCAATTTCCGCTGTTGTACTGCCATTTCTCCATTCCATTACAATCGGTTCCGCTGCCATATCCTGAGCAAATTCTTCCTCAACGGTCAGTTCCCCGCCTGCCGCTGCCTCTGTTGTGTCTGCCGCCTTCGTGTCTGTAGTCCCGGCAGCCTCTGTCTTTGCTGTTGTAGTTTCTGTTTTCGATGCAGACGCGCCGCAGCCCGCCAGCGTTCCTCCTGCCATGATTGCCGCCATCAAACAGGCAACCCATCTTTTCTGATTTCTCATGAACTTCTTCCTCCATTTTAAATTTTTTCGACCTGGCTTACCGCCTGTCCTGCACTGACCTTATCATACATTTTTTGCAGCCGCAATTCCCGTTTTTTTGCAAAATACCACTTTTTTGCAGCCGTCTTTTTCGGTGGAAAAGCCAGTATTTATGCGGACTTTCTCCTGTTTTCCTTCTCGAAATGCCATTTTTTTCCTGATTTCTGTGCTGATTTCCCTTTTGGCCTGCAAAAAAGTATCATTTTGCAAAAATATATCATTGTTCTTTCTTTCCTACTGGAATTATACTAATAAAAGCATAAAAGCAAAAGGGAGGATTTGATTATGTTTCAGATACCCGGTGATCAGCGGCTCGTTACCGATGAAGAAGTATTTGCCGCCTTTGATTTAACACGGCCTGAACTGAAGGGCGTGGCCGATGCCCTGAAAGCAGACGATATGGAAAATGCCAGAAAGGAACTGGTCCACTATTTTGAGGTGCGGGGAAATGTCTCTTATCTCTTCGACTATCGGAAGCTTCCGGTCAGCCCCATTGATACAGACAGCCACCCGTACGCATTTCAGTCGTGTATAGGATTAAAAGGAAGTTTAAAAGATTTTTGTCTCTACGCCGGAAAAAAACTTCTGACAGAACAGATTTACGTGCGGCCCGGCGGAGAACTGGAACTCGATTTGGGATTGGAGTATGAGCATATGCCGCAGTTCAATCTCTATACTGACACAGGGAAGAAGCACAGGACCGTCAAGGACATCTTCGTCCGCGGCCAGCTGTTTGAATATCTGGCAGTTCTG
Source organism: uncultured Hungatella sp. (assembly GCA_959018155.1). Taxonomy (GTDB): domain Bacteria; phylum Bacillota; class Clostridia; order Lachnospirales; family Lachnospiraceae; genus Hungatella. The sequence continues at coordinate 13,665 of CAUEKH010000021.1, read as the reverse complement.
TATCACGAGACGGGGGATCCCGCGGTTGTGGAAAAATTCAAAGAAGTTTTCCATGCGTTTTTCCGGACATACCCGCTGGTGGTTGAGGATATCGACTTTTCCAGCGGCCGTTTCGCCATGACTGAGGAGCGGGATATCATGAGCACCGGTTTTCTGGCCACAGAACTTTTAAGTCTTTTGTATACACGGCTTCCCTACGAGGCCGGTACGGATCTGGCCTTTGAACTGATTAAGCACCTCTGGTTCCTTGGAATTCAGTTCCGCCGCTTCGACGATGCGCCGTATATGCCATATAACCACCACTTATGGGAGAAAGGGATTGTCCCCTGCCTTCTCGCCATTCTGCTTCCTGAAATACCGGCTTTTGCGGCGATGAAGGACCGGGGCGCCGAAACAGTTACCCGCCACGTTCTGGAGGACTTCAATAAAAATGGCGGCTATAACGAACACTCCATCCCCTACTGGGGCGGCGCTGCGCTGGGTGAAATGCTCTACCGCGGAATTACCACAGCCAGGCTCAATCACGTTACTCTGTTAAATAAGGAAGCGCTGCAGCGGCTCACGCTCACGTTTAACGCGCTGGCCCTCATTGCGCCCCCAACGGCTCAGTACCCATCTGTAGGAGATAACGGCGGCCTCTCTGTCTCCCCGATCTTAAATATCGGCGTGGAGACGGCTGAAAATGAATACTGCCGGCGCGTACTCGCCATCCGAAACGGAAAATCGGCCGGCCAGGAAACGGTCCCCCTCGATTTCTGTGATGACTCCTGCGGATTTGCCAGTTCCAGAAATTCCTACGGCCCGGACGGAAACTATTTTTTAATGTCCGTGAAGACGGACTGCGGGGAATCCGGCCACAACCACATGGACATGCTTTCCCTCTGTCTCTCTTTTGGTGGGGAGGACTTTGTGGGAGAGCCATACGCCAGGGCCATCTATCACAAATGCCGCCAGGGCGATTTATCGAGAGGCTACTTATATAATATGTCATCGCACAACACCGTCCTGGCCTATGGCGCGCCTGTCGTTCCCGATTCCTGTTTTGCGGATAAATGGGGCGTCTACCGGCCGGATACTCCTGTCGATGTCTGGATTACCGCGCCAGATGGCGTCTACGTAAGCGCCCACCACGACGCGTACGGTTACTGCCGCCATCAGCGCAGCCTCTGGTTCCACCGCCAGAGCGGCCTTTTAATCCGCGATACGATTCACCGCGGAAACCGGATGGCCGCGCCCCACATCCAGCGTTTTCACTTAATGCCCGGCGTAAGCTGCACGAAAGTGTCCGCCCATTCCGTGCTTCTCGAGAAAAATGGGGTTCGCGTCTTCTGTCTCTGGAGCGACCAGGCAGAGTTAAACATCTGGAAAAAGACGGAACTTTACCCGGATTTGATTTCTAAGGAAGAAGATTTAGGCTGCATCCTCGATGCCTCATTTACCATGTACGGAAAAGAAAATGGCGATCTGGCTTCTGTCTCACTCTCTGCTGTCATGGTAAAAATCGCTGACTCCATACCGCAGGAAGAGACTCTTAAACCGCTCTTATCTGTCACCGACGCACCAGAAAATCAGGAACAGCTCACAAAAACGCTGGCCTTATTCACCGAAGGAGGAATACACTCATGCAATTAACCGTAACCCCGGCGCTGGCCGCCCAGACGCCAATCACCGATAAAGAAGTTCAGGAAGCCCTGGCCACAGCTGTCAGGCAGACGGAAAGCTGTCTGGGAGAATTTTCCCACCAGTTCAAGCACATTTTTTCCAATCACAATTTTTACGGCCCGGCGCCCAATACCCAGTGGACGAATGGCTTCTGGACCGGAGAACTCTGGCTGGCCTATGAACAGACCGGCAGGAAAGAATTTTCAGACGCTGCCATGGAGCAGGTGGAAAGCTTCCGCTATCGTATTGATCACAATATCGAGACGGATACCCACGATCTGGGCTTCCTCTACTCCCCTTCCTGCGTCGCTGCCTACAAGCTGACCGGGGATATGCGGGCCAGGGAAACCGCCCTGTTAGCTGCCGATAAGCTGGCTTCCCGTTTCCACGAAAAAGGGCAGTTTATCCAGGCGTGGGGCTCTCTCGATAACCGCGACAACTACCGGTTGATCATCGACTGCCTGTTGAATCTCCCGCTGCTGTTCTGGGCTTCAAAGGAGACGGGCAATCCCAGATATGAAACTCTGGCAAAGGCCCATTTAACGACCGCTTTAAATGTGGTAATCCGGCCGGATTACTCTACCTATCACACCTACTACTTTGACCCGGACACAGGGGCGCCCTTAAAGGGTGTGACCCACCAGGGCTACAGCGCGGAATCGGCCTGGTCGAGAGGCCAGTCATGGGGCGTCTGCGGGATTGCTTTAGGCTACGCTTATACGAAAAATCCGGAATATCCGGAGCTGTTTGGCCGTGTAGCCAGCTATTTTCTGGAGCATCTGCCATCTGACTTAATCGCCTACTGGGATTTCACCTTCACGGATGGAAGTCCGGAGCCGCGCGATTCCTCCGCCTGTGCCATTACCGCCTGCGGACTCTTAGAAATGGCCCGCCACTTACCAAAAGAGGAGGCCGAAGCCTGCCAGATAACAGCCCGAAAGCTGATGAAGGTTTTAGTCGACAAATGCAGCGCCAAATCACCTGAACAGTCCAACGGACAGCTGCTTCACGGCGTTTACGGAAGAAAGACTCCGTACAACGACTGCATCGACCACGGAATTGATGAATGTAATCTGTGGGGGGACTACTATTACGTGGAAGCGCTGACCCGTCTTTCGAAGGACTGGAACCCTTACTGGTAATTGATCATAGGAAAGGAAGGAACTGTCATGGGAAATCTGTTATCCATCAACAGCCCGCTCTGGAACATAACGAATAAAATCCTGAATTTTGTATGGCTAAGCCTGCTGTGGCTCGTCTTCTCTCTGCCCATCGTCACGGTGGGGGCCTCCACTGCCGCCCTCTACACGGTCATGCTGGCTTACGTAAAGAATCAGGAGGGGTATTTAACCTCTTCCTTCTTTCAGGCCTTCCGGCAGAATTTTAAGAAGGCCACTGTCATCTGGGTGATCGAACTGCTGCTTGGCGGATTTCTCATGATGGATCTGGCTGTGTATTTCCGTTCCAACCGGGCAGACGGCGTGGTATTTCTGCTTATGACCTTATTTTTCTGCGCCGTTGTACTGTTTTTCTTTACCTTTACCTGGTGCTACGGTATGACTGCGAAATTTGAAAATACAGTCAGGCGCACCATCGCAAATGCCCTCGTTCTGTCCATCTGCCACTGGCCATCCAGCCTGATTATGGTCATGGCCGAATTTGCCATCCTGGCTGTCGGCTTTACCATGTTTCCGCCTCTGCTTTTTACCGCGCCTGCCCTGATGGCATGGATCAACAGCCGGATGTTTAACCGGGCTTTCGAAAAACTTCTGCAGGAATGCTCTTCGGAATGCAGAAAGAACCGCATGGAGGAATCCAGCCTTGACTGAAATGGACAAAACGATTGAAATTGATAAAAATTTTGATGACTCAAACTGGAGCGTTGCCCCAAATGAAATTCCAGGTGTGGAATCCTTTGAAAGGAAAGAGGATCTGGCTAAATGGAGGGTCCACGGCGGCCGTCTTTCACTTTCAGAGAAACACTACAAGCACGGGAATTCTTCCCTGCGCTGGGACTGGCTTCCCGGATCCTTTATCGAGGGCAGGCAGCTATCCCGGATGGAGGAGGCATTTTTCTCGGAAAAAGGCGGAATGCTGGGCTGGGTTTACAATGAAAATGCCGTAGATGACGACCTTGTTCTTGAATTTTGCACAGAAACTCAGCTTGCCACCGGGGCGTATGCCTTCCGGCTTCCCTTTCACTTAAACTATACCGGCTGGCGCGCCTTCTGGTTCCGCTTCCGGGAGGACAGCGAGGTGGGGGAAGTGCCGGGGGAGATGAACGCGCCTCTGGTCATGAGGCTGAATGCGCCGCAAAATCCGGCAGAGGGAGGGGCGCTTTTCCTTGACCTGTTTCTATTTGAGAAGGAGACACCCTGGTTTCGCCATCACGATTACCAGATGCCGCAGATCCGCGGAAACGGCCATTTAGGCTTCTGGGACAGCTTATTCTACAGCAGGATCGCACCTCTGGAGGCGGGAGCGGAAACGGGAGCCGAAACAGGAGCCGAAACGGGAGCCGAGACGGTTTCAAAAGAGGAGAAAGCGGCTTTTGCCACGATTGAAGAGCGGCTTTCGACCTGGATTTTCGGTAAGAACCCGGATCCGGCTGAAATTCCCATGACTATCCGGCTTCATTCGCTGGAAGAGTATATCCGTCTCGGCTTAGAGCGCTATGATATGCTTAAAATACGGCGTCATGAGGACGGAACGCTTACGGGTGCGCCTCTGTTTGCCATGAGAAGCGGGTTTCAGCCGGAATTCCGCGACGTATTTACGAAAATATTTATTCCGCTTATGGTTGATTATAAGAGGAATGGCTGCCTCGCCCGCCTGGCGAAGATTCTCACCCTGTTTGATTTCTGCCACGATCAGGGCTGGGCAGAGGGGAGTGCCATCCAGTCCCTTGAACACGAGACGCTGCGTTCTTCCGGGTACTGTTACGCTGTCTTTCTGATGAAAAAGGAATTAAAAGAGACAGGGCGGCTGAAACGGGAGTTGAACGCCATGAGCTGGTATATCAATTTCCGGAGTATTTTCCACTATCAGGGGCAGGAGGTGACAGCCGACGAGATCCGCACCCATTCCATCTATAAGCTGTTATATATCCTGTGTCTTGACAACTCTCCGATGAGGGTCCGGTACATGGAGGAATTTTTAAAATGGTTAAATGGCGCGCTGGCCATCCGATCCGGGTTTGCCTGCAACATCAAACCCGATTTTACCGGGTTCCACCACCGCGCCATCTACACGGTTGCCTACGCGCCCCACGCCTTCCATATGGCTTCCGTCATCGCCTGGCTTCTTCATGGCACTTATTTTGCCCTGTCGGAAAATTCTGTGCGCAATTTAAAAAAGGCCCTGATTACTCAGAGAATTTTGACGAATCATTACGATGTGCCCCGCGCGCTTTCGGGGCGTTTTCCATACCGGCTCGCGATTATGCAGGAAATGATGCAGGCCTATGCCCTGATGGCCCTCTGCACCGATCCGGTGGATCAGGAAATGGCAGAGATCTTTATGGACTACTGGAATCCGGAATCACCTTATTTAACGAGGGGGATTTTCCCGAGAATCGGCTGTGATTTAACTTATTACGATACGCTTGGGAGTCTTCAGATGATGATCCGTCTCGCAAAGGAGAAATACCCCACAGCGCCTAAGCCTCACGGCTGTTTTATCAAACCATATGGCGCTGTGGCCATTCACAGACAGGAAAACTGGCTTGCGGCAGTGAAAGCGTTCAGTCAGTATTCCTGGGATTACGAGGCCAGCTGGTGTGAGAATTTCTTCGGCCGGTACGTATCGTACGGCTCTATCCAGCTTCTGTGCTGTGGGAATCCTGTCAACACGGAGGACAGCGGCTGGCATTTGGACAAAGGCTGGGACTGGTGCCGCTGGCCCGGGACAACGGTAATCCGCCTTCCTTATGAACAGCTTAAGTATGTCGACGCACTGGAAAATCATCGCCATTTCAGCGATGAGACAGCCACGGGAGGCGTGACCTGCCAGGGAGAAAATGGCCTCTTTGCCATGAGTCTCCACGACACACAGTATACACCGTCTTTCCGGGCGAAAAAATCGGTGTTTTTCTTTGGTAATAAGCTTCTCTGTCTGGGAAGCGGGATTGAGAACGAGGATGTCTGCCATAATACGGAGACGACACTCTTCCAGTGCTATCTGCAGGAAGGGCATGATTCCGTCCGCATCAGAGATGGGAAATCGGAGTCGGAAGTGTTGACTTATATGGAGGCGAAGGGGTCTGGGCTGTCTGAAGGGCGGTCTGGGCTGGCGTCGGAACGGTCTGACCTGTCTGAAAGATGGTCTGGTTTGGCGGTAGAACGGTCTGATCTATCTGAGAGGTGGTCTGGTCTGGCGGCAGAACGGCCTGACCTGTCTGAAAGGTGGTCTGGGCTGGCGGCAGAACGGCCTAATCCGTCTGAAGGACGATCTGGGCTGGCGGCAGAATGGTCTGACCTGCCGGCGAAGCGTTCTGGGCTGGCGGCAGAACAGTCTGATCTGCTGGCGAAGCGTTCTGGTCTGCCGGCGGGAAATCCCATTATTCTCAGTGAGAACAGCCACGATGCCTGCTGCCTGATGGATCCGTATGGAAATGGATATCTGATTCCGGAGGCCTGCGGCCTGCACCTGTCCATGACGGTTCAGAATTCGGTGCTTCATGATAATTCCCGCCAGACCTCCGGCGCCTATGCCACCGCATGGCTCGACCATGGCGCTGCGCCGGTGAATGGAGAGTATCAGTATACGATTCTCGTCCAGACTTCCCCGGTAGAATTGGAAAAAGAGTTAAACACCCCTTCCTTCCAGGTTTTGAAGAAAGACAAGACTGCCCACATTGCCCATTATCTTCCGGATGGAACGACCGGTTATGCCATCTTTGACGCCGCATCTCCCATCCTGTGCGGCGATCTCCTGCGGGTCAGCGCGCCTGCCATGATTATGATTAAACCGGTTACACCTTCTAAATTTCACGGGCGTGTTATCTCTTTCACCGTATCAGATCCGGATCTGCACCTCGTTAAACCGCCGCTTGCCGGTCTGGGCGATACAGTAATTATGAGCGATGAGGACGCCGGAAAGGAAAGCAGTCCGTCCACACTTTCCATCGAATTGAAAGGAATCTGGTTGCCCCATGGACCGCTCCCGCAAAATGTCGTTGTTTATCCGGCTGAGGGGGAGGCCACAACGCTTCAGGTTATCTGCCGTGATGGACTGGAGACGGAAGTGATGCTGGAATCAGAATCAGCCTGCTCATCTTTTTAAACGCGTTAAAAAGCACCAGAACTATCGAAATCAAATGGTAGTTCTGGTGTCTTTATTCCTGTACCAAATCTGTGATGCAGTTTCCGCCTGTATCTTTCCTGCAATATCAGGGATTCTGAAAATTTTCACGATTTTATTTTCGACAGAAATTCATTCCGCATAGGCTGCTGCATCTCCAAATCCTTCAGTTTCTCGATATTCCTGCCGGGAATCCACGCCTTGTTTGCATTATAATAGAAATTAATCTGCTTCCAGTATTTTTCCGGATAGAGGAATAAATAATAGAGACACGTCCTGTCACTCTCAGTCAGAGGAAGGATCCTGGAATACGCCTCCAGCATATTCAGGCCGAGCCGCACATCCCAGTCGTGTTTCTCCATGGCTTTCCGCATAAAATGGTACAGGTCATCCATCTGCATCCCCATATGCATCCGGTTAAATTCTACCACAGCAACGTCGTGAGGGCACATCAGAATGTGGTGCTGGTTCAAATCACCGTGACAGAGACAGTATCCATTTCCGGCCTGGCCGGGGTCTGGCGCAGAAATGTCCCATTTCCCGCACTGCTCACAGTACTCCTTCATTCCCCTCCAGGCTTCTTTGGCCTGCTCATAAAACATATCGTAATTGCCGATCACACACAACTCAAATTCCGTCTTTTTCCTTTTGTTGCGGATATAGGAACGCGCTCTTACCAGCTCCCGGTTATGGCGTTCCATCTCGTCCCCCGGCAGCTGTACCAAAATCGAACCAAGATTCCACTCTTCCCTGAACTCAATTTTCCGCAAAACTTTATGTAAACTTGCAATTTTCGCAATCGCGCTCAGGACCTCTCTGCTGTCCTTCAAGCTGCATTCCCTGTCCGCGTACCAGTCTTTGACAATCCACCTCGTCCCATCTTCCGCGTTGGAGAGCAGTTCTCCTTCTCGATTCCTGACGTAGCGGTCTACGGACAGAAGACCATACTCTTTCATCTGAGTAAAGACCTGGTCCTCGAATTCCAGGCGTTTCAAAGTCCCCTTATATTCCCGCAGCAGCTTCAGTCCCTGATTCGTCTCACACAGCCAGGCGCCGCGGCCGCGTCTCACATCCAGAATTTCAAGCTCATACTGCGAAAGCACCTCTGTGTATTTCTCGTTCACAACCACCCCTCCAACTCTTAGCTCATCAGCTACTTCTAGGGTATGAGACGGGTTGGGGAAATATACACGGAAAGGGGAAATATTTTCCTCCGGGACAACGGGCCCTCTTTGAAAATGAGACTGGAAATAGAATAGAAAAAACCGATTATATAAAAAAGAAGCCTCTGGTTCCAGAATCATTTTCAAAATCATTTCCAGAATCAGAGTCTTCTATTATTTATTTCGTCTCCGGCCCAAAACATTGAGCCAGCAAAAAATCCTTCCTGTTATAAGCCGGATGCTCTAACACCATATCCAGCATACGATTCAGCGTCCGGCCAAACTCAGGCCCCGGCTTGATTCCATAAGCCATAAGGTCCCGGCCTGTCACGGCTAAGTCCTTTAAAGTCAGCGGGTCACCGGCAGCCCGGATTTCCTCCGCCAGGGTCTTAACTGTAGGAAGAATTTCCCGGTATGGTATGGCGTCCTGAGATGCGTCATCGGATAATTTTTCTTTGGGGAGTGCTGTTGCGCCTGTCTCAACGGATAAACTTTCTTCGGGAACGACAGACTCGCCTGTCTCAACGGATAACTTTCCTTTGGGTACGGTAGCTGCATCTGCCTCACCAGATAACTTTCCTTCGGGAACGACAGACTCGTCTGTCCCACCGAAACAAATTTCATCAGCAAACGCCTCCTGAAATGCTGTCAGACTGTCAAACATTGGTCCAACTTTACTCATAACGCGGCGAATCGCTGTTTTCTCCGGCGAAATTCCATTTTTCCACATGGATACGAGAAGTCTCACCTTATCCATCGTGTCGCAGTCCATTTTTAAATCCCGCAGGATTCCTACCGCTGTGTCGGCTGGCTCATCACGCAAAAATCCTGCCCACCTCATGTATTTGGCGGCGGGTAAATTTTTGATTGCAGCCAGGCGCTCTTCCGCCATCGAGGCCGCCCGCTCAAACTGGGCGGAGATAAAATGACCCGCGCCTGACTCATACACCAGCTTCATGCGTTCCGGATTGTCTGACAGAAGTAACTTCGTCATTTCCACCGCAATCCGCTCCTGACTCACCTTCTCTAAATTCGGGGCAATCAGAGAAATGGCCTGTTTCGTCTCCTCTTCTATGGTAAATCCCAACTGAGCGGAAAATCGGATCGCCCTGAGAATCCTCAGCGCATCTTCTGTAAAACGGCTGACCGCGCTGCCGACACAGCGGATTATGCCATTTTCCAGGTCTTCCATGCCCCCAAATGCGTCTACCAATCCGCCCCGGCTGTCACAGGCCATGGCATTGATGGTAAAATCGCGCCGTTTCAAATCTTCCAGCAGGCTGGAGGTGAAATCTACCGATTTGGGATGGCGGCCATCTTCATATTCCCCATCAATCCGGTATGTGGTCACCTCATACCCCTCATGATTTTCCATGACAGTCACAGTCCCGTGCTGAATTCCCGTGTCAATGGTCCGCTTAAAAACCGCTTTCACTTCCATCGGCTTTGCTGAGGTCGTGATATCCCAGTCCCCAGGCGTCCTGCCCAGCAGGCTGTCGCGGACACAGCCGCCTACAACGTACGCCTCGTATCCGTGCGCATTTAATTTTTCAAGAATCCGCAGTGCTCCGGACGGAATTTCTATCTTTACCATGACCTCACCTCCACCTTTCTCTGTTGACGCGGCACTCTCTTTTATAACGAAAACCGTATCTCTGTATTAATATGGTGATTATTAATATGCGCGTCCCCAGTATACCATCTTTGTCGCCGGTTTTCCGCAGCAGACACACGTATCGGCCAGCTTCTCCTGCTTAAATGGCATACAGCGTGATGTTGCTCCGGTCAGTTCTTTAATCTTGTCTTCGCACTCCTGGCAGCCGCACCACATGGCTTTCACAAATCCAGGCTTCTCTTCAATGGTCTTTACAAAGCTATCCCATTCCACAGCCTCATAAGTATGGGCATCGCGGTGAGCGCGGGCGCGTTCCAGCATATCGTGCTGAATCGTGTCTAAGAGTTCTCCTACCTTCTCATTAATCTCGTCGAGAGAGACTGTAATCTTCTCATGAGTGTCACGACGTACAAGAATTGCCTGATTGTTCTCCAAATCCTTCGGACCAATTTCCACACGAACCGGAATTCCACGCATCTCAGACTCGCTGAATTTCCAACCCGGGCTCTTATCGGTGTCATCTACTTTTACGCGGTAGCCGGAAAGAGTTTCCTTCAGAGCGTATGCTTTCTCAAGAACGCCTTCCGCCTGCTGTCTGATCGGGACAATCACCACCTGCACCGGTGCGATTCTCGGAGGAAGATTTAAGCCGTTGTCATCGCCGTGAACCATAATGATTCCGCCGATCAGTCTCGTACTCATGCCCCAGGAAGTCTGATGGACATACTGAAGCTTATTATCCTTATCTGCATACTGAATTTCAAATGCCTTCGCAAATCCGTCGCCGAAATTGTGGCTCGTACCGGACTGAAGGGCCTTACCATCGTGCATCAGCGCTTCGATGGTATAGGTCGCCTCAGCGCCCGCAAATTTCTCCTTGTCGGTCTTCTGTCCTCTGATAACAGGCATAGCCAGAACCTCTTCACAGAAATCAGCGTAGAGATTTAACATCTGCTCCGTTCTCGCTGCAGCTTCCTCAGCCGTAGCATGGGCTGTATGGCCCTCCTGCCATAAGAACTCACGGGAACGTAAAAATGGTCTCGTTGTCTTCTCCCAGCGGACTACGGAACACCACTGGTTGTATACCTTCGGAAGATCACGATACGACTGAATATCCCGCGCATAGAAATCGCAGAACAGAGTCTCGGAGGTCGGTCTTACACAGAGGCGCTCCTGAAGCGGCTCTAAACCGCCATGAGTTACCCAGGCCACTTCCGGCGCAAATCCTTCCACATGATCCTTTTCCTTCTGAAGAAGGCTTTCCGGAATAAACATCGGCATGTAAACATTTTCCACGCCTACTTCTTTAAAGCGCTTATCCAGTTCTCTCTGGATATTTTCCCAGATCGCATAGCCGGCCGGCTTGATAACCATGCAGCCCTTTACGCTGGAATAATCAATTAACTCCGCCTTCTTTACGACATCCGTATACCACTGGGCGAAGTCCACATCCATTGATGTGATGGCTTCTACTAACTTCTTTTCCTTTGCCATGACAATTCTCCTTTATTAACTTTATAATTATTTCTTTTCAGAAAGTATTCTCCCTGTTGAAACGACGAGAGGCTACACCTGCGCCAGGGATACTGTTGCGATGACTGGGAAGAACGTTTTTTCATGGGCCTTCTATTTTTTTACGAAGGAAGCTTCCTCCTGGAATAATCACTCTCAGGAAGCAGTCCTCCTCATAAAATAGTCCTCCTCACGAAACAAAAAAAGCCATCCAGTCCCCTCTACAGGGACCGAACAGCTCGGCGGTGCCACCCAGTTTAGCTGTGGAACAGAAGATGAACATCCATACCGGACTTCCCGTATTCTTACCACAACTCACTTTTCATTCCCATAACGCAGGAAATGCGCCGCGGTTTGCCGCAGAGCTCCGAGGCAGGTTCGACAGTCAGGGGCATGAAGACCTTCCACCATCGGTCTTCTCTCTGTAATGCGTCACTGCTTAATAGTCCTCTTCAACACCATATTTCTATTATTTAAATGTTGGTTTGTATGGTTGATTTTACGTTATTTGCAGATTTTTGTCAAGAGGGCGGGAGGGATAAACTTATATGAATTATGATGCTTTATGATGATACAGGGGGGATAAATGGTATGGGCAAATGGCATGAGGGGACCCCCAGTACATCTGTTTATAGTTTCGACCAGAACAGTTGTTGTCTGCCCTTATGTCTGTGATTTGTTATTTCTTCTTTCGATAAAAAGCGATACTGGAAAGAGCAAATACCATTGGAATAACAGCATACCCGGCATTTGCCTTTCCATCATTAAAAAGAACATATCCTGCGCCAATAAATGTTAAGATTATAAATATTATACTTAATGCCAAAGTAATTTTTTTCATGATATCTTCTCTTTCAAATTTATATTTTTCGAGTACTTCTTATCTAAAATAGGCTCATAGACGAAAATCGTCTTATAACTTTTTGCAAGTGTTTATAGCAGCAAGGAGAAATCCTGTATTTGCAATGGTTTTCCCGTATCTCTATATCTTCTGCTATATATCCGTATAAGTTGGTTTTGTAAGCAAGGGCGGCAAAAAAGTGTCAAATACAAAATCAAATTTATTCTGCCCACCATGTTACAGATTGGATGCACGACAATCCTTGCAAGAAAGACATTACCGGCACTAAAACCGATAAGGCGATGTGTTTACATCTTAACCCGCAAAAATGCCCTTTATCTAATCTTGCATTTGAATCTTGTTTCGTACCACTATGTTACGCATTAGAGGCTTAATAAGCCTTGTAGGAGACGCATTGCAGGCATTAAAGCTGATATCAAGGTGTTTATACCTTTTCGCTCTTTTCTCTTTGTGATAGTAAGAGTAATTTTTGCTCGTTGGAAAAAATCCCACCCCCTTATGTAAATTGAAATTTATAATGTCTTAGTAAAACAGATAATTCTATTTGCTTCCGTAAAATTCATAGCCTTGTGAAAATGGAAACTGTTTATATTATCTATTTCACAATCGCTGGCAAACTCATGACAACTGTTTTCTTTTGCCCATGATTCACATTCCGCTAACAATTCTTTAGCGTATCCTTTATTACGATAGCCTTCCTTTACAAAAATCCCCTCTAAATATCCAACTGGAGATGTACTTGTGCCTTCCACATAATCATATCTTAATTGACATTGTGCAAAGCCGATAGGAAAGTCATTTTCATATTTCAAAAAAAATTGTGATTTTCCATTCGCCATAATTTCTGAAAATTCATTGATTAGTTCATTGACGGAATGGTTCCGCCACATCATCACAGCTAATTTTGCAAGTATTTCTAAATCATTGGTTTCTGCTCTTTTTATCATGCGAACTCCTTTACAAATTCAGATTTATAATACTATCTCATAATACAAATAGTCCCCTGTATAAGCACTTTCCGTATTATTTTTCTTTCTGTCATATAACTTAAACCCAACACTTTCATAATTCTTTGGTGCAACCAAATTACTATTAGTACACACAATAATCCTTTTAAGATTATCATATTCTTTTATTCTGCGGAGTGCTTCTTTTAGCTGTGCATGTCCGTAGCCATTACCCTTATAAAGCGCTCTAATACCATTATGACCAATCTCTACATATTCTGGTCGATGTCTCGGGTCCCACGTCACAAATCCAATAGGTTCGTTATTAATACATGTTACCAATCCGTATTTATCTGCAATTTCAGGATTATCATAGAAAAAATTATCTGATTCATGCCAATTATCATCCCAGATTCTCTTATTTCTAGAATCAAAAGCATATGCATCCTGTAAAATATCATATATAGTTCCTCTGGAAAACTCTGAAAATTTTCTAAAGACTATTTCTTTTTCCATTCCTACACCTCGCAAAATTCTTATTTTTCTGCCCGATAAGCTGGAATTGAACAAAATCGCTGCGCGATGGCCTGCCAAGGCTGTGGC
>CAUEKH010000020.1 GCA_959018155.1 uncultured Hungatella sp. | reverse complement strand
AGACAGGGTGTGTCGAGCAGTTCGGAAGCGCCCTGGCGGCAGGGATTCTGATTATCTGCGCGGTCGTATTCGGACTTAGCATTTACAGAAGGATGCCGGTTCTCGATTCCCTGGTGTTTGCCGTGGCCCTGGCAGTCGCTGCGATTCCCGAGGCGCTCAGTTCCGTTGTAACCATTGTACAGGCCATGGGAACTCAGAAAATGGCGAAGGAACACGCCATCATCAAGGATTTGAAAGCCGTGGAGAGTCTGGGCTGTGTCTCGGTTATCTGCTCTGACAAGACCGGCACGCTGACCCAGAACCGGATGACGGTGCAGCAGGTTTATGTAAACAACCGTCTCTATCCCCCTGAGAATTTAAATCCTGAATTTATGATTCATCGCTACTTCCTGTACGATGGAATTTTGACCAATGATGCGGCCTGTGTGGGAGACCGTCCGACAGGAGATCCCACGGAAATCGCCTTAATTCAGATGGGACGCCGTATCGGCATCGACGAGCAGGAACTCAGACGGACAGTCCCGAGAATCGGGGAACTCCCCTTCGATTCCGAGCGGAAGCTGATGAGCACAGTCCACCAGTTAGACGGAGAACTCATCCTCTTCACAAAGGGCGCTGTGGATGTGCTTCTGCCCCGTGTAACCGACATTCTGACCGGCGAAGGCGTCCGCCCCTTCCGTGAAAATGACAGGCAGCGCATTCTGGAACAGAATCTCGATTTTTCACGCCAGGGGTTAAGAGTACTGACCTTTGCGTACCGGAAAATGAAAACCGGTGAAACTCTCTCCTTAAAATCAGAGACGGGATATACGTTCCTCGGCATGGCCGCCATGATGGACCCGCCCCGGCCCGAATCGAAAAACGCCGTCTTAAGCGCCCGCCGCGCCGGAATCCGCCCGGTGATGATAACCGGGGATCATAAGATCACGGCCGCGTCGATCGCAGAGAAAATCGGTATTCTGCAGGAAAATGATCTGGCAGTCAGCGGACCTGAGTTAGATGACATGTCTGAGGAAGAACTGGGGCGCAGCCTGGAGCGGATCAGCGTCTACGCCCGCGTCTCCCCGGAACACAAAATCAGAATCGTGGACGCCTGGCAGAAAAGGGGCCATATCGTCGCCATGACCGGGGATGGAGTCAATGACGCCCCGGCGCTTAAAAAGGCCGATATCGGCATCGCCATGGGGAAAATGGGAACGGAGGTCTCCAAGGATGCCGCCTCCATGATACTGACCGACGACAATTTTGCCACGATTATCAAGGCGGTAGCCAACGGCCGGAATGTATACAGAAACATCAGAAATGCCATCAAGTTCCTGCTGTCCGGAAATATGGCCGGAATTTTAAGCGTGCTGTACACCTCGCTCATGGCGCTTCCGACGCCATTTGCGCCGGTTCATTTACTCTTTATTAATTTGCTGACGGATTCCCTTCCGGCCATTGCCATCGGCATGGAAAAGGCAGAACCGGGACTGTTAGCGAAAAAACCGAGAAACCCGAAGGAGGGGATCCTGACGAAGCGGTTTATTCTTCAGATTCTTCTCCAGGGGGCGCTCATCGCCGTCTGTACCATGACGGCATACCACACCGGCTTGACGACAGGCAGCGAGGCGGCTGCCAGCACCATGGCTTTCTCCACTCTGACCCTTGCAAGGCTGTTACACGGCTTCAACTGCCGCAGCAGCCGTTCCATTTTAAAAATCGGTCTGATGAGCAATTTATACAGCATTATGGCCTTTGAGGCGGGAGTCGTGCTTCTGGCGGCGGTTCTCTTTGTGCCGGGACTGCAGACCCTGTTTTCCGTGGCGGATTTAACGGTAAGGCAGCTTCTTACCATCGTCATTTTTGCTCTGATTCCCACCCTTGTCATTCAGGCGTTTAAAACGGTGAGGGAGAGTATGAGGTAGAAAAATGAGGAAAAATTTACAAAAATCTTGACGAATCGACGTAAAACATGGTAAAATATTCATATATTTCTACATAGCCTAAGAGATGGCAGAGCTGGGTGCGCATACGGGAAATCCGTTGCCGACCAGCTCTTTTCTTTGCTAAAAATTTAACAGATTTTGCGCGGGGAAAATCACAGGGGCTGTTACATCATTTGAGGAGGAAGGAATATGGGAAGATATGTCATTGCCCTTGACCAGGGAACGACAAGTTCAAGATGTATCCTGTTCGATGAACAGGGGACCATCTGCAGTGTGGCACAGAAAGAATTTACCCAGATATACCCGCAGCCGGGCTGGGTAGAGCACAATCCGATGGAGATCTGGTCATCCCAGCTTTCCGTGACCATGGAGGCCATGGGAAAGATTGGGGCGCACTACAGTGACATTGCCGCTATCGGGATTACGAACCAGAGGGAGACAACCATTGTCTGGGATAAGGAGACGGGGGAACCGGTTTACAATGCGATTGTCTGGCAGTGCCGGAGGACGGCTGACAGGATAGAACGATTAAAGATGGATGGGCTGTCTGAGAAGATCAGGGAAAAGACGGGGCTGATTCCGGATGCCTATTTCTCGGGAAGTAAGATCGAATGGATTCTCGACCATGTGGAGGGCGCCAGGGAGCGCGCGGAGCGCGGAGAACTTCTCTTTGGAACCGTCGATACGTGGCTGATCTGGAATCTGACGAAGGGCTGCATCCACGTAACCGATTATACGAACGCATCGAGAACCATGCTGTTCGATATTCACAGGAGATGCTGGGATGACGAGATTCTGGAGTATTTCCGCATCCCGAAGTGTATGCTTCCGGATGTGAAGCCGTCAAGCTGTGTCTACGGCTACACCTCGTCCGATGTGATGGGAGGCAAGATTCCGATTGCGGGCGCTGCAGGCGACCAGCAGGCCGCTTTATTCGGGCAGTGCTGCTTCGACGCAGGAGAGGTGAAGAATACATACGGAACCGGCTGTTTCCTTCTGATGAATACGGGAGATAAGGCGGTGATGTCGGAGAACGGTCTTTTAACCACCATTGCAGCGGGGACCCAGTCCGAGGTCCGGTACGCTTTAGAGGGAAGCGTCTTCGTTGCCGGGGCGGCAGTCCAGTGGCTGCGGGATGAGATGCGTATGGTCCGCACCGCGCCGCAGACGGAGGAGTACTGTACTTCCGTGGAGGACACGGGCGGCATCTATGTGGTGCCGGCATTTGCAGGCATGGGCGCGCCGTACTGGGATCAGTATGCGAGGGGAACCATCGTCGGCGTGACGCGCGGTACAAACAAGGAACAGTTTATCCGCGCTACCGTGGAGTCCATGGCTTACCAGGTATCCGATTTGATAGAGGCCATGGAACAGGATTCCGGAATCCATTTAAAACAGCTGAGAGTAGACGGCGGCGCCTGCGCCAATAATTTCCTGATGCAGTTCCAGTCGGATATATTGAATACAACCATAGTCCGTCCCGAGTGTATTGAAACGACGGCTCTCGGCGCGGCCTATCTTGCAGGTCTGGCCGTGGGTTACTGGAAGGACAAGGAAGAGATTAAGAAAAACTGGAAGGTGTCGAAAACCTTTGAGAGCGCCATGGATGAAACGTACCGCCGCCGCCTCATAAAAGGCTGGAAGCGCGCCGTTAAATGTGCGCTCTACTGGGCAGAAGAACCGGAAGAGTAAAAATGATGCTTGACAACTAATCCGCGGTTGTGATAGCATGAAGGCAGTTGAATAAAAACCTTTGAGATAAGAAGAGTAAGGGAAAATGCGGAGAATATTCGTGTATTTTGCCTTGCTCTCTTTTTATTTCTGCAGGCAGCGGGCCTGCCGGGGATTTAACTTAAAGTAAAGAAGATATCAGTAAATGGAGGAAGAAAAGATGAAGGAAATGAACTACGACGCAGTCATCATTGGTGCCGGAGTCACAGGCTGGGCAATTGCCAGAGAACTTTCCAGATACAATCTGCACACCTGTGTCATGGAGCGGGAAGAGGATGTCTGTTCCGGGACGTCTAAGGCCAACAGCGCCATTGTCCACGCCGGCTACGATGCTGAGCCAGGATCCTTAAAAGCCAGATTTAATGTAGAAGGAAACAGGATGATGGGGGATCTGGCAAAAGAACTTGATTTTGACTTTAAGAGAAACGGCTCTATGGTACTCTGTTTTGCAGAGGAAGATATGCCCGCATTAAAAGCGCTCTATGAAAAAGGAATTAAAAATGGCGTCGAAGGACTTGAGATTATCACCGGTGATGAAGCCAGAGCCATGGAACCGAACCTGACCGATACCGTAGTTGCGGCCCTCTGGGCTCCCATGGGCGGAATCGTCTGCCCCTTCGGCTTGACGATTGCCCTTGCTGAGAATGCCTGTGACAACGGAGTGGAATTTACCTTCAACCAGGAAGTAAAAGAGATTGTTCCCATAGAAGGCGGTTACGAAATCAAAACTCCGGACAGAACTGTTACTGCAAAATACGTCATCAATGCGGCCGGTGTTTACTCCGATGTATTTCACAACATGGTAAGTGAGAAAAAGCTGCATATCACCGCGAGAAAGGGCGATTACTGCCTCCTTGATAAAGAGGCCGGCGGCCACGTTTCCCGTACCATCTTCCAGCTTCCGGGCAAGCTTGGCAAAGGCGTTCTCGTAACGCCAACCGTTCATGGAAACCTTTTAACCGGTCCTACAGCCCGGGATATCGAAGATAAAGAAGCCGTTGCCACGACAGCTGAGGAACTGGCATTTGTTATGGAAAAAGCAGTGGTCGGAGTTAAGAATATCCCGTTCCGCCAGGTGATCACATCATTTGCGGGACTCCGTGCCCATGAGGCGGGGGATGACTTCGTGATTGGGGAAGTTGAAGATGCGCCAGGCTTCTTCGACGCGGCCGGGATCGAGTCCCCGGGACTTTCCAGCGCACCCGCTATCGGCGTTTACGTGGCCGGGCTGGTTGCCGAAAAGGCAGGCGCATGTAAGAAAGAGGACTGGAACGGCACCCGCGTCGGTATCTGCCGTCCGGAGAATATGACGAAGGAAGAGCGTGCGGCCCTGATCAAAGAGCATCCGGAATACGGTACAATCATCTGCCGGTGCGAGGGAATCAGCGAAGGGGAGATTATAGATGCCATCAACCGGACGCTGGGCGCCGTCTCCTTAGACGGAATCAAGCGCCGCGTGCGCGCCGGTATGGGCAGATGCCAGGCTGGCTTCTGTACTCCGAAAACCATGGAGATACTGGCAAGAGAGCGCGGCATGAAGATGGAAGAAATTTGTAAAAATGCACCCGGTTCCAGGATGCTGACCGGTCAGAAATAGGAGGATGGCGATATGACACAGCACGATATAGTAATAATTGGAGGCGGCCCGGCAGGGCTTGCGGCGGCCGTTGCGGCGAGAAAAGCCGGAATTGACGATGTCCTGATTTTAGAGCGTGACGGGCTGCTCGGCGGCATTTTAAATCAGTGTATTCACAATGGATTCGGCTTACATACCTTCAAGGAAGAACTGACCGGACCGGAGTATGCGGCCCGCTACATTGCGATGGTGGAAGAAGAGAAGATTCCATATAAATTAAACACCATGGTTATTGATATCAGCAAAGATAAAGAAGTTACCATTATCAACCGCGAAGACGGGCTGACGACGATCAAGGCGAAGGCGATTATTCTGGCTATGGGCTGCCGTGAGAGGCCACGTGGCGCCTTAAATATCCCGGGATACCGTCCGGCCGGCATCTACTCCGCAGGAACGGCTCAGCGTCTTATGAATATTGAGGGCTACAGTGTCGGGAAAGAAGTGGTAATCTTAGGTTCCGGTGATATCGGACTGATCATGGCGAGAAGAATGACGCTGGAAGGCGCAAAGGTCAAGGTTGTGGCAGAACTGATGCCATACTCCGGCGGTTTGAAGAGAAATATTGTCCAGTGCCTCGACGACTACGGGATTCCGTTAAAATTAAGCCATACCGTTGTCGATATCCAGGGAAAAGAGCGCGTGACCGGAATCACGCTGGCTGAAGTTGATGAAAACAGAAAGCCAATCCCGGGTACAGAAGAATTTTACAGCTGCGACACCCTTCTCCTTTCTGTCGGACTGATTCCTGAAAATGAGCTGACGAGAGGAATCGGAGCCGCCATGAACCGCGTTACCTCAGGCCCGGATGTCAACGATCGTCTTGAGACCAGCGCCGATGGCATTTTCGCCTGCGGAAATGTACTCCACGTTCATGACCTGGTAGACTACGTTTCCGAAGAGGCTACCCTGGCCGGTATCAATGCGGCCGCGTATGTGAAGAACGAAGGCGAGGCAGCCGAGGGCCATACGGTAGAGTTAAAGGCTGTAAATGGCGTCCGCTATACGGTGCCTCAGACGCTTGATGTGGACCATATGCAGGACAAGGTGACGGTCCGCTTCCGCGTGGCTGACGTCTATAAGGACCGCTATATCAGCGTTTACTACGATGATGTCCGCGTTTCCCACAAGAAGAAAAAAGTGCTGGCGCCAGGAGAGATGGAGCAGGTCGTTTTAAAGAAAGACAGCTTTGGCGATTATCCGGACTTAAAAAACATTGTCATTTGTACGGAGGTGGAGTAAATGGAGATAAGGGAGTTAATCTGTATCGGCTGCCCTTTGGGGTGCCCTCTTACGGTTCGAATGGAAGGGGATCAGATAGAAGTAACGGGTAACACATGCAAGCGCGGCGACGATTACGCGAGAAAAGAAGTATTAAGCCCAACCAGAGTCGTGACCTCCACGGTTCATGTGGACGGCGGCGCCATCGCCATGGTTTCCGTAAAGACAAAGGAAGATATCCCGAAGGGAAAGATTTTCGATTGCATGAAGGAAATCAGGGAAGTTACGGTAAAGGCGCCTGTTGCCATCGGTGATGTGATTATCGAAAACTGTGCAGGAACCGGAATCCCGGTAATTGCCACAAAGAGCGTGGAACGCGCTTAAGAGAAGAAATCGGTATAAATAATACAGCAGATAAAGGAATGCCTCCGTCGGTCCGCCGTCAGGCATTCCTTTCACATTGCCCGAAACTCTTTTCAATAAATTTGTCTTTCTTTTTTAAAAAAATGAGTTAAAATATGAAATAGAAGCTAAAATTGATAAAACAAGCTTGACGGTGGGGGGAAGGATTGATAAAGTAGAGGAAGACAGCAAACATGTGGGATGGAGGCAGAAGAATGAAAGCAATTGAGTTACTGGAGCAGTCGCCGGTTATAGCGGCCGTCAAGGATGATAAAGGATTGAAACGGTCATTTGAATCAGAGTGCCAGGTGGTATTTATTCTGTATGGAAATATCTGCAATATCGGCGATATCGTGCATCAGATCAAGGAACACGGAAAGTATGCGATTGTTCACGCAGATCTGGCTGCCGGATTGAGTTCGAAAGAGATTGCCGTAGATTTTATCAAACAGAATACCCATGCGGACGGCATCATCAGCACGAAGCCAATGCTGGTGAAACGGGCGGTGGAACTGGGACTTTTTGGAATTCAGCGGACATTTATCATTGATTCCATGGCGATGAATACGACAAAAAAACAGATTGATACGTTCCATCCCGATTTGATTGAGGTGATGCCTGGGGTAATGCCAAAGATTTTGAAAGAAATCCGGGCGTATACGGATATTCCGATTATAGCAGGGGGACTTATCTCAGACAAGAAAGATATCATGGCCGCATTTTCAGCTGGGGCGGATGCAATATCGACCACCAAAGAGGAATTGTGGTTCATGTAAAAGGAGGATACTATGAAACTACTTACATATGAGGTTGACAGAAGAAGGGATATCGGGGTGATGAGCAAGGATGAGACGTGGGTCTTTCCGCTCAGAGCATTCGGTATGGAATATACGGATATGCTGGAGGTGGTCAGGGGATTGAGCCAGTCCGAGAAGGATTTGCTGGAACATGCTTCCGGGCTTGACCCTTATAACTGCAATATTGTAGGCGCCGCCATGATGTCGGAGGTCCGTATTCTGGCCCCAATCCAGGAGCCGGAAAAAGACATTATCTGTCTTGGCCTCAACTATCTGGAACATGCGGAGGAATCGGCCCGTTTTAAAAAGGAAGAGTTTGCCGGTAAGACGAAGCAGGCTGTTTATTTTTCCAAGCGTGTGAACCGGACAGTAGACCCGGATGGCGCGATTCCATCCCACAGTGATATCGTAGACAGCCTTGACTATGAAGCGGAACTGGCGGTTATTATTGGAAAGGACGCGAAGGATGTAGCGGAGGAGGACGTAAAAGATTATCTTTTTGGCTACACGATCATCAACGATGTCAGCGCCCGGAACGTTCAGAACGCCCACAAACAGTGGTATTTCGGAAAGAGCCTCGACGGCTTTACGCCAATGGGTCCCTGTATTCTCACAGTAAACTCTGTACCGTACCCGCCCAAATTAAAAATTCAGTCCCGGGTAAATGGGGAATTAAGACAGAACAGCAATACGGAGCTGATGATATTTACCATTGACAAGATCGTCAGCGAACTGTCAAAGGGAATGACGTTAAAGGCCGGAACCATCATATCCACGGGAACGCCTGCCGGTGTCGGAATGGGATTTACACCGCCTAAGTTCTTAAAAGAGGGCGATACGGTGGAATGTATCATTGAAAAGATTGGTAAAATTAAAAATGTTGTTTCGGCGTAATGATATTTGATGAAAATGAAATTGTGTCTGCCTGATGTGGGGATATTGACATGCCCGATGCGGGAATATTGACATCAGTGAGAGCCGGTGTGGTGAAAGAGCAGCTTGTCTTTCTTCGCACCGGCTTTTTTTGATTTATAGCAAAAAAATATCGAAATACTATTGATATTCTACATTTATAATGATATAATTTCGATATAAAGGAGGTGGCCAAATGCCAGAAATCAGACCAAGTTCCGATTTAAGAAACAGTTATAACCAGATATCCGACTACTGCCATAAGTATTCAGAGCCGGTCTTTATCACCAGGAATGGAAAGGGGGATTTAGCCGTTATGAGCATAGAGACATACGAAAAGCTGGTAGGAAAGTACGAATTGACCGCGCTTCTGGAAGCCGGACTGACTGCGGTTTCAGAGGGGGATGAATTGGACGCGAAGAGTGTATTTGAGAAACTGGAAAGGAGATATAAGGGTTGACTTTATATGAGGTGAAGGTGACTCGTCCGGCATTTATGGACTTACAGGAGATAGGTGATTATGTCGCCAAAAACTTACAGATGCCGGACGAGGCGGAACGGTTGATTGGGGAGATATCGGAAGCGGTGTTAGGGCTGGAACGCTTCCCGGAACGATCTCCGGTAATAGCTGACGAAGATTTACAGGAAAAGGGAATTCACTGGATAAGAGTGAGAAATTACCTTATATTTTATGTAATAGACGAAGAAATACTGGTAGTACATATCTTAAGAGTTCTGTATGAACGAAGAAATTGGAAACATCTTCTGTTATATCCCATTCAAATCTACGAATAAATCTCCAGGAAAAAAGAGAACAACAGAATAGACAGCAGGCTGTGTTGTACAGGAATGTCAGGCCATGATCTGCCTGAAAGAGAAAAAAAGAAAGAATAAGAGCAAGACAAAACCTGCTTGCAGATAAGTCTGATGCTGGTTTTGTCCTGCTCTCTATCATCGTTCTGAATTGTTGCAGAAAATTAATAATTCTCTACTTTTCTTTCAAAGTAAGCCTTCGGATGTGCACATGTCGGACAAACCTCAGGAGCTTCCGGACCTTCATGGACGTAGCCACAGTTGCGGCACTTCCAGCCGAGAGGAGCGTCGCCCTTGAATGTCTTATCGTTCTTTAAGCTGTCAAGCAGTTTTAAGTAGCGCTTCTCGTGAGCGGCCTCTACCTTTCCTACATACTCGAATTTAACAGCCAGCTCTTCAAAGCCCTCGGCTCTGGCTTCTTCAGCCATTCTCTTATACATATCGGTCCACTCGTAATTCTCACCTTCAGCCGCGTCAGCCAGATTCTCTTCTACGCTGCCGATGCCATGGAATTCCTTGAACCACATCTTTGCGTGCTCTTTCTCCTGATCAGCAGTCTCAAGATATAAAGCAGCCATCTGCTCGTATCCGGCTTTTTTTGCTACGGATGCGTAATAAGTATATTTATTTCTTGCCTGGGACTCGCCTGCAAAAGCGTCCTTTAAGTTCTGTTCTGTTTTTGTTCCAGCATATTTAGACATTCTATAAACCCTCCTGATTTTTCTTCATTTGTGTAACACGTGAATACCAAAAGACTTTCAAATCAGGAAGCGGTATCAGTTCCTGAGTCCGCTTCCTGATGATGAGTATGAATTCTTATAAATTAGCCGAAGTATCTCTTAAGTAAGCCTTCGAATGCTCTGCCGTGGCGAGCCTCATCTCTTGCCATCTCATGAACGGTATCATGGATTGCGTCAAGATTTAATTCTTTTGCACGTTTTGCCAAATCAACTTTACCAGCGGTAGCACCGTTCTCAGCAGCTACTCTTAATTCCAGGTTCTTCTTTGTGCTGGCTGTTACACATTCGCCAAGTAATTCTGCGAATCTGGAAGCGTGGTCAGCTTCCTCATAAGCTGCCTGCTTGTAGTACATACCGATCTCCGGATAGCCTTCTCTGAAAGCAACTCTGGACATTGCAAGATACATACCAACCTCAGAGCACTCGCCCTCGAAGTTTGCTCTTAAATCCTTGATGATGTCTTCGCGAACACCCTGAGCTACTCCTAATTCATGCTCAGCTGCCCAGGACATCTCCTCTTCCTGTAATTTGAACTTATCTGCCGGTACCTTACATACTGGACAAAATTCTGGTGGAGTATCTCCCTCGTGAACGTAACCGCATACTGTACAAACCCATTTTTTCATGATTCATGTCTCCTTTTCTTTTATATGATTGATTTAATTAACTTTTAGTGGTGTAATCAATAACAGTAATGATTACTGTTTTAATTTAACATATCTTTTCGTTTCTGTCAATAGTTATTGCAAATTTTTTTCTAAACAATTTTTACAGGTACCATAGAAATAGATGGTATGGCTCTCTACAAGTCCATCCGCCTGTTCCTGAGCCAGTTGATTGATGTTATCGAGGGTCTTTAACGGAAGATCATAGACCTGCCCGCAGTCCCTGCATACGAAATGATAATGAGGTGTAGTGTCTGCATCAAAGTGATCTGCCCCGTCACCACATGTCAGCTTCTGAATCTCCCCGAGTTCTACCAGCAGGTTCAGATTGCGATAAACCGTCCCCAGGCTGATATTGGGATATTCTTCTCGAATTGATGTGTATAGGGCGTCTGCAGTCGGATGGTCATGTCTGGCCATCAAACATGCTTTGATGGATTCCCTCTGACGGCTATACTTTAATGTCTTCATAGCAGCTCCTTTACGTTTAGTGTATTATCAGTATTAATAATGGTTACTATTATATACTACATCACGTAACAGAAATTGTCAATGCCGAAAGACGGGAAAAACGCGAAAAAAGGCGGGCTTTTTCAGGAAATCTGGATACTTTCGCGGGCAATCCGGATAAATTCCTCTGTTGCCTGAGATAAGTATCGGCCCTTGTGATAACCAAAAGCCAGGATGCCGTGAGCCTTGCCGTAATTGAGCGGGTAAAAATGCAGCCCGTTTTTCTTCTTTGTGATATCGGTGAGGCCGCCGGTGCCGGATACGAACATCCTGGGATAAAAGGTGATTCCCATTCCCTTCGATGCCAGCGCCAGCACGGTTTCAATATTTTCTGTCTCCAGAAGAATATGGGGAGTCATCTGCGCATCCTCGAATATCTCGTCCGCAATGGTGCGGACACGGTTTCCTTTATTAATAAGGAGATAAGGGCAGTCTTTTAAAAGCTGTACATCGGCGTTGTCTTCCAGCAGCCGCTGTACCTCCTCCTGGCGTCCAGGGAAGAACTGGTCGAGAATCTGATCCGGGACTACGAGAAGAATTTCCTCCTTGCAGATGGGAACGATCTCTACGTTCTCCGCTTTAAACGGGAGAAGATCGATAATTAAATCAATATCACCGCGAATCAGACACGTGCTGAGTTCTGAGGAATTGCCTTCCACCAGATGAAGTTCAATGTTGGGAAATTTCTCTTTGTAAGCCGGCAGGATGGCGGGGAGAAGGAAACGGCCCCGGGTGTGGGAGACGCCAATGGAAATCTGTCCGGTGGTAAAATCCTTAATATCGGCCAGTTCCCGGTATGTCTCATCCTTCAGTTCCAGGAGCTGCTTGGCCCGCTGCTTTAAGGCGCGTCCGGCGTAGGTCAGCGTCAAAGGAGTGGTCCGGTTAAAAAGCTGAACGTCGAATTCCTTCTCTAAATTGGCAATATGGTTACTCAGGGACTGCTGAGAGATATACAGCCGTTTGGCAGCGCGGGTGATGTTCAGTTCCTCGGCCGCCGCCAGAAAATACTCCAGGTTCAGAAAATTAATCATACGTATGCCTCCGGATTTGGGATAAATGGAAGGAGCTCTGCGCCCATCAGTATTTTTATGTTGAACAGGGTACGGGGTATGACTTTAAAATTAAGAAAACAGTACTCATGAAACGTTCCCGGCATCATCGGCGCATGGTCGGTTGAGCCGAAAAGCGTCAGCCATTTCTGCGAAGCGGATCGGGCCATCTCATAGAAAGAATTGCAGGCATGTCCGCTGTCGATGGTGTGGGTGTGAAGGTCCATAATATCAATCATTTGGAGGACATCCTTTCTGCTGTCTGATACGGTAAAGGGCAGATGGAACGAGCCGTTTACCACAGATCTGATCATATAAGATCTGACAGTAAAACTCATACATTAAATATATCATATTTCACCGAAAAGTAAACACAGAAAAATGGAAGAAATGGGTAAAAATATTTTATTTGTAACCGGATGAACCGTACTTTTATGGGGTTACGGAAAGGAAACTCAAAGTAATTCAGCCACCATTTCCGCCTGCCGGGTGTTCAGCTTTATCTTCCCCCGGTATATGGAAATCAGCCCGTCTTCGCGCAGGGAGGAGATGATCCGGTTTAAGGTGCGGACGGAACAGCCGACTTTGGTCGCGGTCTCATCTCTCGTATCGCGGATCAGGCAGTCACGGCCTCCGGATTTGCGGAACTCATCCTGGAGGTAGAGAAGAAGCCGCGTCCGATTATCGAGAAAGAAATACTGGCGTTCATGATGGCTCTGCTCTGACATCTGCGACATCAGCATACGGATGCGCAGAAACAGGGCGTTGG
Source organism: uncultured Hungatella sp. (assembly GCA_959018155.1). GTDB lineage: Bacteria > Bacillota > Clostridia > Lachnospirales > Lachnospiraceae > Hungatella. The sequence continues at coordinate 3,532 of CAUEKH010000020.1, read as the reverse complement.
CGTCATTTTTAATCCAGTAGAGGTAGGCGTCGGCCGGAAGGACTAGGAGAACGGACGGTTCTAAGACGGTCAGGGTGATGTAACGTCTGACGGATCCGGAGAATAACTCGAAATCACCGATAATCTGCACCGGATCGGGAGCCATTTCCATAAAACGGAAGGGCATTTCTCCCGTGCGCTCTTCAATGGCCTGAAGCCGGCCCTTTAACAGAAAAAATACCTGAGAGCAGGAATCGTCGGTGGTAATTAAGGGGGCGCCGGCAGAATATTCGGCCCGAAACAGGAGAGAGACGGTCTGGGCCGGACAGTTCTGAAAAAAATGGTTTAAGAATTCGCGGCAGTCTTCCTGCAGTTCTGATAAAAGCTTCTCCGGCAGCGCCATAAATCACACCTCTTTTCTGAAAAATCTCTTCTTTTTATGCCACATGGCCTTTTTTTGTTCCTGATATCATAGTAATATAGAACTATGACAAATGCAAGAGAAGGAGATAGATGGAATATGGAAAAATACCGTAGAATTTTTACCATTGTACTGGACTCCCTTGGAATCGGCGCCATGGACAACGCCGCAGAGTACGGAGATGAAGGGGCAGATACACTGGGGCATATTGATGAGAAGATGGAGAGTTTTCACATCCCGAACCTGGCGAAAATGGGGATCGCCAATCTTCACCCGTTAAAGCACGTGGAACCGGCGGAAAAGCCGCTGGGATATCAGGGTGAACTTTCAGAGGCGAGCGCCGGTAAGGATACGATGACGGGGCACTGGGAAATGATGGGGCTTCATATTACAAAGCCGTTCCAGACATTTACGGAGAACGGATTTCCGGAAGGGCTGATTAAAGAACTGGAAGCCAGGACAGGCCATAAGATTGTGGGGAATAAGTCTGCCAGTGGAACGGAAATTATCGAGGAATTCGGTGAACACGAGATTGCAACCGGTGACATGATAGTCTACACTTCTGCGGACTCGGTTCTTCAAATCTGTGGAAATGAGGAAACCTTTGATTTGAAGGAACTGTACCGCTGCTGTGAAATCGCAAGAGAACTGACGCTTCGTGATGAGTGGAAGGTGGGACGTGTCATCGCAAGACCTTACATCGGAAAGAAAAAGGGAGAATTTAAAAGGACGGCCAACCGCCATGACTACGCGTTAAAGCCAACCGGCAAGACCGCTTTGGATGCGCTGAAGGCTGGCGGGTACGATGTGATCAGTATTGGAAAGATTAAAGATATTTTTGACGGAGAGGGAATTACGGAGAGTTATAAATCCCAGAGCAGCGTGCATGGAATGGAACAGACCATCGAGGTGATGGATAAAGATTTCCATGGTTTCTGTTTCGTCAACCTGGTAGATTTCGACGCCCTCTGGGGCCACCGCCGTAATCCGGTGGGATACGGGCAGGAGATTGAACGGTTCGACGTCAATCTTGGCGTTGTACTTTCGAAGCTTAAGGAGGATGACTTACTCATTCTGACCGCAGACCATGGAAATGATCCAACCTTTAAGGGAACGGACCATACGAAAGAGCGGGTGCCGTTCCTGGCTTATTCCCCTTCGATGAAAGGAAATGGAAAACTGCCGGCCGGCGATACCTTTGCGGTTATCGGTGCGACGGTTGCCGATAATTTCGGGGTGAAGATGCCGGAAGGGACGATCGGATATTCTGTGCTTGAAGAACTGGTGTGACGGGGAAGTCGGTTTTCAGAGAATAAAACGGAAAAGAGTAAAGCGGAAAGCAGAAAAGTAAAAAGCAGAAAAGTAAAAAGCAGAAAAGCAAAAAGCAGAAAAGCAAAAAGTAAAAAGCAGAAAAGCAAAAAGTAAAAAACAGAAAAGCAAAAAGTAAAAAACAGAAAAGCAAAAAGTAAAAACAGGCTGGAAAAACGGAGTAATTTACCCCGTCTTTCCAGCCGGCTTGTTTCACAGATTATTTTTTTATTGCTGCCATTCTGCGGATGGTTCCTCGCCATTTTCGTCTTCTTTATTCACCGCTGCATCTGAGAGTCCACCGCTTTCCTCCAGTTTCTCCCGGGATTTTTTCAGTTCATCTCCCTGGCGAAGCGCCAGTGCGGAGGCTTTGTCCCACAACGATTCGGCTTCCTTCTCCTTTCTCGATATGGAATCTGACTCAGTTTCCATCATATCATCAACGTTGACGCCAATAAGCGCTTTGCTTTCCAGAGCGGATAAGTGGACATTCCCGATTTCGGCTTCCGATTCTTTTACGCGGGCATCCCCTTCGGTGTGGTCTTTAACGGAGGAAAGCATTTCAGCGTGTTTTAAGTCCCGGAAAACACCGGCCAGATCGTTTAAATGTTCGGCTTTTATCTGTTCTTCGGTCTTGTTGTGATCGGATTTTGAGGCCTTTTTGTCGTCATCCTGTTCCATGCACTGTTTCGCCTGCTGGGCGTAGGCGTTTGTGATCTGCTTTTCGATGGTTTCTATCTGCTTTTTGTAGGATTTTAACTCGTCTTTGATATCCTCGATTTTCCCGCCGTCATGGAGAGTCGATTCCACCAGACTGTTTCTTCTGTCGATGAGAGACTGTTTTTGCTGGGTAAGATTCTCGATCATGCTCATCAATTTGCCCTGCGGGGAGAGGGTAACCCTGTCATTCCTTGCCGCCTTGCCGGATTGCTGCCCTTCCCCATTATATTTTGCAAAGGACGCATTGACTCTCGATGAATTGATGAGGGTATTTCTGGCTGGATTAAAATTTAAATGAACTCTCACTCTGTTTCCTCCAATTCTGTAATATCTGCTTTTTATAAATGGTCCTGCTATTATTATCGTACAGATCGAGAAAAAGTTTAGGAAAAAGTGAAAAAGAGACAGATTCGATGAATTCAAGGAAGGTCTTCCACGAATCTCATGTTTATGGTATAATGTGAACACTTGGCGAGGTACCTGCGAGCCTGGAGAGAACATATGCCCGGACACCTGGCGAGGTTTTTTACGAGCTTAGTGACCATGGTATAATGGGAACACCTGGCAATTTCAACGGCAGGTACAGAAAACGCAAATTGAATGGAGGAGAAAACCATGAGTGAAGAGAAAAATGTAAATCTGGATCAGGCGGCCGCAGAGGCAGAGAACACAGCGGCAGCGGTTGAGGAAATGGTGGAAAATACAGCAGAAGCGCCGGAAACTCCGGTTGAAACTGCTGCATCAGAGGTTCCGGCTGCAGAGGCAGAAGCGCCCGCGCCGGAGCACGTGGAAACGATGGAAGATTACGCGGAGGAACTGGAGGCTTCCTTCAAGCGCGTGAAGGAAGGCGATGTGCTGACCGGAATCGTGGCCGGAGTGACGGAGGACCAGGTCCTTGTGGATTTGAAGTACTATGCCAACGGCGTAGTGAAGAAGGAGAATATCAACGGCGATCCTGATTTCCAGCTTCAGCAGGAGATTCATCCGGGAGATGAGATTACCGCCACAGTCATCAGCACCGATGACGGGGAGGGCAACATTGAACTTTCCATGAAGGAAGCCCGTGAGCAGCAGGTATGGGATAAATTTGCAGCCATGCTTGAG
>CAUEKH010000019.1 GCA_959018155.1 uncultured Hungatella sp. | reverse complement strand
GTGCCAAAGGAACAGTAACCATCCGCTACGGGCTCTGGGATTCCAACCAGGAACCAACGCTGAGGAAGATTGCTGACCGGTTTGAGGAATTGAACCCGGATATTAAGGTTGAGATTGAACTGACCCCATATAAAGATTATTTCACAAATCTGGAAACTTCGGCCACCGGCGGTTCTGCACCTGATGTCTTCTGGATGAACGCGCCTCATGTGACCCAGTATGCGAGAGGCGGCATGATCCTTTCTCTTGATGATAAAGTAACCTCATCCGAACTCGTTCAGAAGAGTGATTTCCCGGACAGCTTAATTCAGCTTTATACCGTGGACAATGTCTGGTATGGGATGCCAAAGGGCTTCGATACCGTGGCTGTCTGGTATAACAAAGAGATTTTCGACAATGCCAAAGAAGCATATCCGAGCCCTGACTGGACCTGGGATGATTTCGTGGAGACGGCGAAGAGGCTTACCGATAAAAACAAAGGTATCTACGGAGCAGCCGTACAGCTGGACGAGCAGGCGGGCTGGTACAATACGATTGGACTGTTTGGCGGCTATGTGATTTCCGATGATAAGAAGACCTCAGGGTTCGATGATCCGAAGACGATTGCCGGTATCCAGTGCTGGAAAGATTTGATTGACGCCGGGGTATCGCCTACCTATGCACAGTTAAATGATACCAGCAGCAATATTTTATTTGAATCCGGGAAACTGGCCATGCAGTGGAACGGTTCCTGGGCTGTGCCGGAGTATGCCGGTATTGATGAGATTAAAGACAAGATTGACGTTGTGGAGGTTCCGAGCGTGGACGGGAAGAAATCCTGCGTCATTCATGGCCTGGGCAACTGTATCTTCTCCCAGACAAAGTATCCGGATCAGTGCTGGAAATTTGTAGAATTCTTAGGAAGCAAGGAAGCCATGACTATGCAGGCCGAGGCGGGCATTGATATCTCTGCAAGGTCGGAGACAACCCATATCTGGGTAGAATCCCTGCCGCAGTATAACCTGCAGGTCTACATGGATGCGGCCGATTATGCGTACCCATACCCGGCATCGGCCAACACATCTGCATGGCAGACCCCGATGTACGATGAAGTCTATGCGGCGTTCAATGGAGACAAGACTGTGGAGGATGCCTGTAAAGAGCTGGCGGCGACGATGAACGCAGCTCTTGCGGCAGAGTAATCAGATACAAACGGCCGGAGCCAGGGATTATCACGGTTCCGGCCTGTTCTTTTGCAGCAATCGCTGCCTTTATCACGGAGGTGAAGGGGATTGAAAGAAAAAGAGAATAGAAGGAAACAGCCATCCTACCGGAAAAAGGAATGGATCTACGGCTATGTGATGATTCTTCCGGTCACACTGGGGCTTATCATTTTTTATGTCTATCCATTTTTCCAGACATTTTATAACAGCTTTCTGAAAATCGGGGCGTTCAATGTTTCAAAATGGTCCGGGTTTGCCAATTACAGGCGGATGGTGGCGGATGCCTCCATGTGGAACACCCTCTGGAATACGGTGCGCTATGTACTCTGTATTGTGCCGACAACCATTTTTTTGGCCCTGATTCTGGCAGTGCTGTTAAACACGAAAATCAGAGGCAGAGGTATCTACCGCGTCATTTACTTTCTGCCCTATGTCACGATGGCCGCCGCTATTTCCATGGTATGGAAATGGATGTTCAACGGCGACTTCGGTTTAATCAACTATTTACTGAGTCTTGTGGGGATAAATGGCCGATTATGGCTGACGGATGTGGATATCGCGCCGTATTCGATTATCGTGGTGAGCATCTGGTCCAGCATTGGCTATAACATGATCATCCTGCTGGCAGGCATCCAGGGGATTTCCCCCACCTATTATGAGGCGGCCGATATCGACGGCGCCACTCCGGTGGCAAAATTCTTCCGCATTACGCTTCCTCTGGTCACTCCGACCCTGTTTTTCGTGCTGATCACAGCGTTAATCAGCGCATTCCAGATATTCGACACGATCTACATGATGATAGGAAAAAATACGGTCGTACTGGAGAATACACAGAGTATCGTCATGTATTTCTACCGGAACGCATTTGACATCAACGACAAGGGCTATGCATCCGCGGTTGCGATGCTGCTTTTCGTTTTGATTATGATTATCACGGTGATCCAGATGGCTGCCCAGAAAAAATGGGTCAATTACGAGTAAGGCGGTGAATCTATGAATACGAAAAGAAATGGTAAAAAAATTGCAGTTCATGCCGTTTTAATTCTGGGGGCAATCCCGATGCTGCTTCCCTTTATCTGGATGCTGCTGACCGCCTTCAAGACCCAGGGCGAGGCTATCAAGATGCCGATCGTGTTCTTCCCCTCAAAATGGCGTCTCGACGCTTTTGAGGAGGTGTTCGCGAGGCTGCCTTTCGGAGCGGCGTATTTTAATACAATTGTTTCCGCTCTCGTGACGATTGCGGCCCAGCTGATTATGTGTTCCATGGCGGGATACGCGTTCGGCCGGATCCATTTTCCGGGCAGAGATATCATTTTCGTGAGCAGCTTGTCGGTCCTGATGATACCGTCTACCTTTTTTATTCTGCCGCAGTATCTGATTATTCAGAAAATGGGGCTGCTGAACTCCATACCGGCGCTGTTTATCCCCAATCTCTTCAGCGCCTTCGGCACGTTCTTGATGAGGCAGTTCTTTATGAGCCTGCCGGAGGACCTGGAGGAGGCGGCGCGTCTCGACGGCTGCAGCCATTTCGGGATTTTCTGGAGAGTCATGCTGCCGCTTGTGAAGCCGGGGCTCACGTCTCTGGCCATTATCACCCTGAGGCTGGCGTGGAACGATTTAATGTGGCCCATGGTCGTCAATACTTCCGCAAAGAAAATGACGCTGTCCGCCATCCTTGCCAACTTGACAGGGCAGTACAGTACGCCGTATCCGACTCTGATGGCCGGATCTTTGATGGCAGTTCTGCCTCTCGTCATCCTGTTTGCGATTTTCCAGAAACAATTTATAGAAGGGATTGCCCTTACCGGCACAAAAGGGTAAAATAGACAGAGTGGGAATTATAGAAAAACAGCTACAAAAATGTATTACAGAAAAAAAGGACTACAGGAGTGTATCAGGAACCATGAGAGTGTTAAGCAAAAGCAGAGAGACAGCAATCAATTTGGATGAAAAGACCTTACATATCACAGTGGAGTCGGCCGGGAACGGCTGGAGGTGGGGCGCGGATTACCGTCCGTCATTTCTTACGGGCAGCGGCAGGATCGAGTTTGCCGCTGCGGATTTAATCAGGCATGAAAAGACAGAAAACGGGGTAGGAACCGGAATCAGGAGTATCTACAGCGGATTTGAAGTGGACGGAAAAACCGTGGATTTATCGTTTGAGACGTATGTGTGGGTGGAAAATGCCTCGGAAGACGTCTATTTTGAGTGGATTCCCCTAAGTGACGCCGGAGCGGTCGTAAAGCAGGTGTTCTGGCCGGGGTATATGGAATTTGACTCGGCAAGGGACGACTGGTATACGCTGCTGACAGAGGGACAGGGGCTTCTGCTTCCCAACACAGGCGCCGTTGAAGTCACAAAGCTTCATTTTGACGGAATGTTTTTGACGGCGGGAAGCTACATGCCGTGGTTTTCCCAGATACGCGAGAAGCAGGGATATATCGCTGTCGCGCTCACTCCCTGGAATGGCGCGGTGGAGGTGGACCATCCGGCCTGCGGCCCATTTACCCATGTTTCTGTCCGCTGGGAAGCCAGCCTTGGCAGCATGGAATATCGGAGAATCCTGCGGTATTCCTTCCGGGATTCGTGCGATTACAATGACATGTGCAAGATTTACAGAGAGTATGTATTTGAAAATGGGCTGGCGGCTACGTTGAAGGAAAAGGCGGCCAGGCTGCCATCTGTGGATCGGCTCATTGGCAGTTCCTTCATTCATTGCGGGATCAAGACGAATGTAAACCCGAAATCGGATTTCTATGATAAGGCGGATCCGGAGAAGAATAACCAGCTGACCCCATTTTCCGTGAGGGAAGAAGAGATCAGGAAGTTCCACGAGCTGGGGGCAGAGAAAATCTATCTCCATCTCGACGGCTGGGCGGAGCCGGGGTATGATAACCAGCATCCCGATTACCTTCCGGCCTGCGAGGCGGCCGGAGGCTGGGAGGCCATGAGGCATCTGGCCGATTCCATACATGAGTGGGGATATTTATTCGGGATTCATGACCAGTACCGGGACTACTACTTCGATGCCCCGTCCTTTGATAAGGATTACGCCGTGATGCTTCCGGACGGATCGATGCCGGAACATGCCAGATGGGCCGGCGGGCCGCAGACGTATTTGTGCGGAAGCCAGGCGGCTTACTATGTAAAACGTAATTTTGGAGAGATGAAGAAAAATGGGATCGACCTCGATGGCGCCTATCTCGATGTATTTACGTGCAACGAAGGCGACGAATGCGCCAATCCGCGCCACCGCATGACGAGAAGAGAGTGTTATGAGTACCGGAAACGCTGTTTTGACTGGCTGATCGCGAAGGGAATTCTTCCAAGTTCGGAAGAGGTCACCGACTGGAGAATGAAAAGCCTGGTATTCTTGCATAATGCCCCCTATTCCTTTATGCTGATGCCGCCGGGGGCGGAAAAGAAGGGATTTCCGGTGCCGCTGTTTAACCTGGTCTACCACGACTGTGTGGTAGAACCGTGGATGATGGAGCGGCACAGGGAGGAAGACTACATGCTCTATGCCCTGTTAAACGGGGGAGCGCCTTACCTGATGCGGGATGGCGCTTATTCTGGCACGGATGGTTCCTATGAAGCCGGAGATATGGGGATTGAGGAACATTTAAACCGGTGCAGAACGGTGGCCAGCCTCCACGAGAAGGTGGCAAAATGTGAGATGGTGAGCCACCATTTCCGGAAGGGAAACTGGAAGATCCAGGAGACCCTGTTTTCTGACGGGACGAAGGTTACCATTGATTTAGAGGCAGGGACCTATAAAATAGAGGAAAAGACAGAGTCTTAAAAAATGTGTTAGTATCACACGGAGAAAGGACAGGAACTGAAATGAAGGTAGGAGTGATCGGGGTAGGCGGTATGGGGTCGACTCACAACAGCGCGCTGAAGGCGCTTTCTGAGATTATGGATATAGAGGTTACGGCGATCGCGGACGCGAGACCGGAATTTCTCGACAGGGGGCTGAAGCTGTGGCCCAATGCGAAAGGGTACGCCCTGGGAATGGATTTGATTGAAAATGAGGAACTGGACTGCGTCCACATCTGCCTGCCCAGCTATCTCCATGCGGATCACGCCGTTGCCGCCATGGAACGGGGGATGAACGTGCTGGTGGAGAAGCCGGCATGTCTGACCGTGGAAGAGTGTCAGCGGCTGGAAGAGACACAGAAGAGAACGGGCGTAAAGGTGATGGTCGGCCAGGTGGTCCGCTTTTTCCCGGAATACCAGTATTTAAAAGAGGTATATGAGAGTGGAAGATACGGAAAACTGAAATCTGTCATGATGCGTCGGCTGAGCGGAAAAGTGACGTGGGGATTTGAGGACTGGTTCTTAAAGGAAGAGAAGAGCGGTTCTGTTATTATGGATCTCCATATCCACGACGTTGATTTCCTGCGGTATCTTTTGGGGGAACCGGAGTCTGTGACGGTGTACGATACGGAATATGAGAGCGGGATGGTAAATCACGTGGTCACGGCGTTTCAGTATCCGGGGGTATTTGCCATGGCAGAAGGGCTGTGGGATGTATCGGCCGCCCTGCCGTTTGAACCGGAATACCGGGCGTATTTTGAGGAGGCCAGTATCACATTTAACAGTAAGGCGGATCCGAAGGTTGTGGTGTATAAGAGCGACGGGACGACAGAGATCCCTGAGATTAAGGAAGATGAGCATTTAAAGAGGGACCAGTCGAATATCAATATTTCTACTTTGGGGCCTTATTATACGGAGATTCAGTATTTCTACGACTGTCTGAAGGACGGGAAGGAGCCGAAGCTGGCGATTCTCGCGGAAGGGCTTCAATCGGTGAAGCTGGGGATTGAGGAATGGAACCAGGTGAAGAGGAGAAGAAAATGAGAGCAGGTGTGATGGCTGATTTGGCAAAGGGCGTGGATATTGACGCAAAGTTTCAGGAAATCCGGGAGCTGGGGATGGAAAGCTGCCAGCTGGTGTGCTGGGACCGCTCTTTGCTGACTCACGAGATAGCAGAGAAAGTAAAAACCGCGATGGAACGGCGCGGGATCACCATAACCGCGTTCTGGTGCGGCTGGGAAGGGCCAAGGGACTGGAATTTCTATGAGGGCCAGTCCACGCTGGGACTGATACCGGAGGCATACCGTTTTGAACGGATGCAGATGCTGATGGAAGGTTCCGATTTCGCAAAAGAGCTGGGAGTCACCGATGTGGTGACCCATGTGGGCTACATGCCGGAAAATCCATGTGATACGAAGTACCATGAGGTGATTGCATGTTTAAAAAGCCTTGTAAAGTACTTTAAGGGGAACGGACAGTACTTCTTATTTGAGACGGGCCAGGAGACTCCCATTACATTAAAACGCGCCATTCAGGATATCGGCTGTGAGAACGTGGGAATCAACCTGGATCCGGCCAATTTAATCATGTACGGTAAGGCGAATCCGGTGGATGCGCTCGATGTGTTTGGAGAGTATGTCCGGGGCGTCCATGGAAAGGATGGGCTTTATCCAACCAACGGCCGCGAACTGGGGCCGGAGGTTCCTCTGGGACAGGGAAAGGTCAATTATCCCGCACTGATCGAGGGACTGAAGCGGTGCGGATATGACGGGGATATCACCATTGAGAGGGAGATCTCCGGGGAAGAGCAGAAGAAGGATATTGTTATGGCGAAGGAAATGCTGGAGGCGCTGATTGCAGGCTGACAAAAAGGAAGCCGGAATATTTTCGATTTTAAGAAGATATTCCGGCTCTTTTTTGTTTATGAGTGTCTGAAGTGGGATCAGAAGCACAGATTTTACGTTTTGTCAGGCCACTTATGGTTTTGTCCCTTTACGCTCTGGGAAGATATTATTAAAATTAGAAGTACAGGAACCAAAATCAGGGGAGGAATCTATAATGGAAGTTACAGTTTTAAATAAAACAGCCCGCAGCGTAGTTTTTGAGATACAGGGCAGTGACAGATACAGAACCGGCGAGTATGAGATCCGTGCCAATGGAGTACTGACAGGGCGCGAAGAGAAGATGGTCTCGATTATAAATGATTTAAAGCCGGATACGCAGTATCACATGACGTTAAGCTGGGCGGATGGCACTGTTGCGGAATTTGATGTGAAGACTGACTATGAGTTTGTTACTCTGGACGTAAAGAAATTTGGTGCGAAGGGGGACGGAAAGGCAGACGATACGGCGGCGATTCAGGCGGCGATTCTGTCATGTCCGCCAGACAGCCGGGTTTACGTGCCGGCCGGGACGTATCGCATCCGAAATCTGTTTTTAAAAAGCAATATCACGCTGGAACTGGGAAAGGGCGCTTTCCTACAGGCGTTTCAGAACCGGGACGAATTCCCGGTTTTTCCCGGTATGACTCAGAGTTATGATGAGACAGCGGAGTACAATTTAGGAACCTGGGAGGGAAACCCTCTCGATACCATGGTAAGCATAATCAACGGGATCTATGTGGAAAATGTTGTGATTTGCGGAGAAGGCACGGTAGACGGAGGCGGAAATTTTGATATATGGTGGGTGAGCGTGATCAACCGGATTCCGCCGTACCGTCCCAGAATGATATTCTTAAACCACTGTAAAAACATTACGATACAGGGAATAAAAATACAGAATTCCCCTTCCTGGAACGTCCACCCGTATTTCAGTGAAGCGATCAGGATTTACGGCATTACCCTGGAAAGCCCGGATCGCTCGCATAATACAGATGGCATTGATCCGGAATCCTGTAAAGATGTAGAGATTGCCGGGGTGCATTTCAGCGTGGGGGACGACTGTATCGCATTAAAATCCGGAAAAATTTATATGGGAAGAACGTATCAGCAGCCATCAGAGCATATCCGCATCCGGCAGTGTCTCATGGAGCGGGGGCATGGAGCCGTGACCATTGGCAGCGAGATTGCGGGGGGAGTAAAGGATGTTCTCGTCTCAAACTGTTTATTCCAGGATACGGACAGGGGACTGAGAATCAAAACGCGGAGAGGGCGCGGGAAAGATTCCGTGGTGGACGGAATTACATTTGACGCCATCACGATGAAGGGAGTGAAATCCCCATTTGTTGTAAACTGCTTTTATTACTGTGATCCCGATGGAAAATCGGACTATGTTGCCACCCAGGAAGCGCTTCCTGTGGATGAGAGGACTCCGGAGATCCGGCGGCTTGATTTTTCCAATATTGTCTGTGAAAATGCACATCACACGGGGATCTGCATCTACGGCCTGCCGGAAAAGAAGGTGGAATCCGTAAAGATGAAGAATATCACCATCACCTACCACCCGGAGGCGGAAGAGGGGATCGCGGCAATGATGAGAGAATGTGCGCCCACAAGCCGACAGGGAATTTTTGCCAGGAATGTAAAATCCCTTTCCCTGGAAAACGTACATGCAACGGGCGCAAAGAAGGAGTTTGAATTTATCTCAGTTGATGAGTTGATTCAGGGATAATGCTTACAGGCTGTGTTTACGGAAAGAAAACGCTTGCGTTTATCAGAGGCATCTTATAGAATAATGGGGAGTGAACGGGGTGAATTATGAGAGAAAGACTGAAGATAGAAAAGTATTATACCTTATATAAATGGATTGTGCTTGGCTGTATAGCGCTGATGATACCGATATCGTGTGCGGCGATAAATTTTTTTATTAATAAAAACCTGGTTGAACGGAAAGTTGACCAGGTTAATAATTTTATGCTGAAAAATATCCAGTACAATATTGACAGCAAGCTGGATAACATGCTGGAATTGTCGAAGTATTATCTGCTGAATCAGGACTTTGCGCTTCATGCGCTGAATGCCAGAAATGAGAAACAGTTTATGGAACGGGTGAGGAGAGGCCATGAGTCCATGAAGCTGTCTGCGGCAGCCAACCCGGGGATTGAGATGATGATGTATATTCAGAAGAAGGATTACATCATCGGATCCAAAACAGCCAATAAGATTGAGTATATATATGAAAGCCTGGTGACACAGAGGAAATTGTCGCTGTCGCTGGAGGAATGGAAAGAACAGCTGATGCAGCAGGAAAAAAGCGGTTTCCTGATTTCGGATACGATGGGGTATCAAAACTGCGGGGTGGAAAATCTCGTTTACGCCACGCCGATTCTTTACTCGAATTCAAAAGAAGCAGGGTATTTAATTGTGTCCATGCCGTCAGAATTTATCAATATTCTGATGAGTCAGGAGATGGAAGAGGATGTAACGAAATTTTTAGACAACACCATCCTGATCCTGGATCAGAACGATACCATTATCGGACAGTACGGCGCGCAACTGGATCTGTCGGGAGTTCAATTGCGGATTCCCCCTGCTCATGAAAAAATAATGCTTACAATCAATCAGAAACAATACGTTGGAGCGTTTACCAATTCAGATGTGACAAACTGGAAGTATGTAGTCTGTACGCCGGAAGAGATACTGATGGAAGAGGTTGTGTTTAACCGGAATATCAACCTGCTGATTGTCCTTATTGGCGCTGTCATTGGCGTGGCTGCGATGATTCTGCTTCAGAGAAGAAACTATCGCCCGGTGAAAAAGCTTATGGACATTCTTCCGGAGAGAGAAGACGACGGGGACGGCCGGGATGAGTTTATGATTGTGGAGAAAAATCTGCGCAGGCTCTATGAGGAGAACCAGTCCATGCAGGATTCCATTGAGCGCCGGAAGGAGTATGACAGGGAACTGGGACTTCTTTCTGCGATAAAGGGCCGGGATAATTATTTCCAGAAGCTGAGCGAGGAAGAACTGCTGGGAGGCAGCTGCCAGGACAGGCATTTTGCTTTTGTTACGATAAGACTCGAACTTGGAGAAGGCGGGTCCGCGCTGGAGAGGCCTATTGACTACAATCTGCTGGGATTTCTGATTAATAATGTGACCATGGATATACTGGGAAATGAATACCGCTATATCAAAACGATAGACGACGGACTTCTCATCTACTTGTTTATCCTGAGTGAGGAAGAACTGAAGAACTGGGATTTAGTAAGCCGGGAGAAATTTACGTGGCTGAATGAGTTCTTCCAGAAGCGCCTGGAAGTGGATTTGCCCATAACACTGGGGCGGGTTTTCGATACATTTGAGCATGTGGTGTCCGCCTACGCTGAAATGGAAGAAGCCAACGACCAGAGGTATTATACGCAGCCCTACGGTGTAATCAGTGCGGACGAGACAGGAAGCATAGACTTCTCTTCGGCCGGCCGTCTGGCATATTACGGAAAGCGGTTTGAGGAGGTGGCAGTCAAAGCCGATTATGGCGAGGCCAGAAAGCTTTGCGACGAACTGTTTGGCGAACTGGAGGGATCCGGGAAGCCGTATCACACCATGTTGTATTACGTACTATCTACGGTAAACAGCGTATTGATGGCCTCCCGCAATTTGACGAGAGATGAGAGGGTCAGAGAAGATGCGTTAGAGGAGGCGCTGGCTAAGATCAGGACAGCGGAATCCTTCAGTACTCTGAAAGATGAGTATTACCATTTCCTGAGGCTGATTTGCCGGGCTGTGGATGAGGACAGCAAAGACTCCAAACGGCTGTCTGAAAATATAAAGGCATACGTAAAGGCACATTACTCGGACTGCAATATGAATATTTCCGCCATTGCGGAGGAGATCGGTATTACGCCAAGATACATGTCCAAGATTTTTAAAGAGCAGACGGGAATCAGTCTTCTGGGTTATATTAATGATGTAAGGATTGAACACGCGAAAGTGCTGTTAAAGACTACGGGAAAAACAGTGGATGAGATATCGGAAGAGACGGGATTTGCCAATTCCAGAACATTTCGGAGAAATTTCCTGAAGGCCACGGGCGTTACCGCCATTAACTATAAAAATACGTAAAAAACAGCCGGACAAAAGGGAAAAAAACGGCCTGTAAAAAGAGGACAGAATGTGCAGAGACAATGGAAAGTACACATTCTGTCCCCTTTTTTTCGCCTTTTGCCACTTCCAAAACGATATCGGTTCAGTGTATAGTTTAGGCAGAAACAAACATACGGATTCGGACTTAAAGATGGAATGCGTATGATAAGAAGGAGGAAAATAAAAGATGAAAAACAAGGCATGTTTCAAAAAAGGTCTTTCCCTGTTGACAGCAAGTGCTGTAGCCGCTTCTATGTTAATCGGCTGTGGAAAGAAGGAAGAGCCGGCCGCGACGCCGGAACAGACGACGGTAGCCGAAGCCGGTACTGAGACAACGGCAGCGGCCGATTCAGAAGGGGTTACATATCCGGTAGAGGGAGCCGGTTCATTTACCTATGGAATGACACTTGCCACGGCGTGGAGTGATCGTTACGATTCATTCGACAAGCTTCCACTGGGACAGGAACTGGAGAAAGTGACGGGATTTGATATGGAGATGGTTCATGTGGAGAATAAACAGGCCATGAATCTTCTGCTCGCTTCCGGAGAACTTCCGGATGTAATCGGATACAATTTCCAGCTCAACTATACCGGCGGTGAGGCAAAGGCGATTCAGGACGGCCTGATCTATCCTATGAGTGAAGAATTTCTTCAGAAAAATGCACCGGATTACTGGAAAGTGATTAGTTCTAACCCGGATATCTTAAAGCAGGTAAAAACACCGGAAGGCGATATCTATGGTTTCGCGTTTATTCTGGGTGATGAACTGTTAAAGGGCGGCTACGGTTTAATTGTGCGTGACGACTGGTGTGAGGAACTGGGACTTCCGGTTCCTGAAACGGCAGACGAGTACTATAATATGCTGAAAGCATTTAAAGAGAAAAAGGGCGTTGAAATCCCGCTGTGTGTCAATATCGATTTCTTAAAAGATATTTTGAACAGAGGAGTTATCACCTCCCCGTTCGGTCTTGTTACCATGGATACGTATGTTGACAACGGAACTGTGAAGATCGGCTATGCACAGCCGGAATTCAAGGGAGTTCTGGAATGGCTGAATAAGCTGTATGCAGAAGGACTTCTGGATCCGAACTTCGCAACCGTTGATAAAGAAACAATCACGGCCAACATGCTGACCGGTAAATCCGGCGCTTCTTCAGGTGCCTGCGGCAGTATTCTCGGTACATGGCTTACTACGAATAAAGATGTGGAAAATTACTCTCTTGCCGGCGCAAAGAATCTGGTTGCAAACAGAGGGGAAACACCAATGTACGGCCAGTATAATACAGACGTTGTAGGCGGCGTTACCGTAATCACAACCTCCTGCAAGGATCCGGAAAAAGTAGCAAAGTTTATCAACTATGGTTATACCGATGAAGGCCATATGCTCTATAACTTCGGTATCGAAGGCGTAAGCTACGAGATGAAGGATGGCGCTCCAATCTTTACCGATTTAATTATCAACAATCCGGACGGACTCACAAGACAGCAGGCATTATCAGAGTATGAACTGGCATACGGCAACGGGCCTTTCGTTCAGGATAAAGAGTATCTCCTTCAGTACTATGCCGAGGATGCGCAGAAGAAGGCTCTTGAAGCATGGACTGATAATAACGCAAAGAATTACAAGCTTCCGAGAATCACCATCAATGCAGAAGATACTGGCGAATATTCCAGTCTGCGCAGTGAACTTGAGACTTACAGGGACGAAATGATTATCAAGTTTATCAGAGGTGAGGAACCGCTGGATAACTTCGATAACTACCTGGCAACTTTAAACTCCATGGGCGTTGAGCGGGTTACTGAAATCATTCAGAATGCAGTAACGGAGTATAATTCCAGATAGAACTTTGACAGTAAGCTGCTGCGCACCGCGCACGGCTTACCGTCATCAATGAAAGCCTGCCGCATGTCAGTAAGGCATGGCGGCAGGCTTTCTGTCTGAATACGGTTGGAGGAATTTATGTTAAGTTTATCAAAAAAAAGAACGGATGGAAATCCGTCTTACTTTAGAAGATTAGGAAAAGATCTGGTAAAAAACAGATCCGCGTATCTGCTGTTTCTTCCGGTTCTCGCTTTTTATCTGTTGTTCTGTTACAAACCAATGTACGGTTTGATTATTGCATTTAAGGATTTTACTCCCTATAAGGGGATTATGGGAAGCGCATGGGCGGATCATTACGGTCTGGCGCATTTTATTGACTTTTTTAAATCGGTTTATTTTGGAAGACTGATTCGGAATACGCTGGTGATCAGTATCACCAATCTTCTGGTGACATTTCCGGCGCCGATTATTCTTGCGCTGCTTTTGAATGAGGTGAGATGTAAGAAGTATAAGAGCCTGATTCAGACGCTGACGTATCTTCCCCATTTTATTTCTCTTGTGGTTATCTGCAGCATGGTTCGAATGTTTGTGGATTACAACGGTTTTATTACACAGATGCTGGCCGCGCTGGGGCTGGTGGACGGAACCCTGTCGATGCTGTCCAACAAAAATTATTTTACGTCTATCTATGTGGCATCCGGACTCTGGCAGACTATCGGCTGGAGTGCGATTATCTACATATCGGCGCTTTCCGGTGTTGATCAGGAGCTTTATGAGGCGGCCAGAATCGACGGCGCGAACCGCTGGAAACAGACGATCCATATCACGCTTCCGGCAATTATGATGACAATTATTATGATGTTTATTATGAGAATCGGAACGGTCATGAGCGTTGGCTATGAGAAGATTATCCTGCTCTATAACCCGGGAATCTATGAGACGGCCGATGTTATTTCCTCCTATGTTTACCGGAAGGGACTTCAGGAGGCAAACTGGAGTTATGCCGCGGCTGTCGGCTTCTTTAATTCAGTTATCAACTTGTTCCTGGTGGTAACGGCTAACAAGATCACCAAAAAAGTAACCGACATGGGACTGTGGTAGGAGGCGCAAAATGAGAGATAAAAGCAGAGGATACAGAGTTTTTACCGTATTTAATTACATCATTCTGACGGCAATCGCGCTGGCGTGTCTCTATCCGTTCTATTATGTGATAGCGGCCTCAGTCAGTGATCCGGAAGAACTGATGCGCAGTCAGGGTTTACTGCTGCGGCCCTTAGGAGAAATGACGCTCGATGGATACCGGATGGTATTTTCCAATAAGCTGGTGCTTTCCGGCTTCGGCAACACGATATTCGTTCTGCTGGTGGGACTGGTATTTAACCTGATACTTACGACTCTTGGCGCGTACGTACTTTCTTTAAGAGAACTGATGCTGCGCAAGCCGCTGACAATTCTGGTAATTGTTACCATGTATTTTTCCGGAGGCTTAATTCCGACTTACTTAAATGTCAAGGACTTTGGGATGCTGGACAGTCTGTGGTCCTTAATCATACCAGGAGCGATCACCACTTCCAATTTGATTATCATGAGAAGCGCCTTTTTATCAATCCCGGAATCCCTTTCCGAGGCAGCGAAAATCGACGGCGCCACCCATGTGCAGATCCTGTTCAATGTCATGCTTCCGCTGGTGAAGGCCACCTTGGCGGTTATGGTTCTCTACTATGCGGTATCCCACTGGAACGCATGGTTTAACGCGTCCATCTATTTACGTACCCCGTCGAAATACCCGCTTCAGCTTGTACTTAGAAATATTCTGGTGGAGAGTCAGACGGCAGATATGATGCAGGATATCGGCGCGGCCAGGTCGCCGCAGGTACAGCAGCTGATAAAATACGCACTGATCGTGGTCAGCAGCCTTCCGATTATCTCGATCTACCCGTTTTTACAAAAATTCTTCCAGAAGGGCGTTATGATGGGAGCCGTGAAAGGTTAGGGACAGAACATGAGTATAGACAGAAAAGAATTAATTACATTACATAATCCGGTGCTGACAGAGATAAAGGAAGACTCCCCGCTTACAGTGGGAAATGGGGAACTCGCGTTTACCGCGGACGTAACGGGGATGCAGACTCTGTATGAAGAATACGGGACGGTCCCGCTCTGCACCATGTCCCAGTGGGGCTGGCATACACAGCCTGTCAGTGATACGCAGTACGCTTATACGCTCAAGGATCTGGTTATGACAGAGTATGAGGTAAATGGCAGAACCGTAGTTTATCCAAAGAAAAAGAAGCCCGGAAATGAAGCGGTGTATGACTGGCTGAGAGAAAATCCCCACAGATTGAATCTGGCCCGGATTGCGCTGACTTATCAGAACAGAGTCATCACATCTTCCATGATTGGCGATATCCGTCAGGAACTTCATCTGTATGAAGGGATTCTGGAAAGCCATTTTACCGTGCTGGGAGAACCGTGCATGGTGGAAACTGCGTGTGATAACGATGGACACGATACTCTTGCTTTCCTGGTAAGCGGAAAGGCCGTGGAATCGGGAAAGCTGGAGATAAAAATTGATTTTCCCTATGGATCCAGCAAGATATCCGGCTCAGACTGGGAACGTGGAGACCGGCACAGGACGGAACGGATAGAGAATCCTGAATGTATTTTACTGAAGAGAACGCTGGATCGGGATGAGTACTATGTGAGCATTCAGACGAACGGTACAGCAGAGGAACAGCTTAATCAACACAGGATTGTGATCCGGCCGTCTGGCGGCACACTGGAACTGACCGTATCTATGGGAAAGAAAATTCCGGCTGGTTCCATATCGGCAGCTGATGTGATGGAAGACAGCCGCAGGGGCTGGAGAAGCTTTTGGGAAGAGGGCGGAATCATCCGTCTGAACCGAAGCAGAGATAAGCGCGCCGCAGAACTGGAGCGAAGGATCATCCTGTCCCAGTATCTGATGGCAGTCAATTCCAGCGGTTCCACCCCGCCCCAGGAGACGGGCCTGACCTGCAACAGCTGGTACGGAAAGATGCACCTGGAAATGTATCTCTGGCACTGTGCATGGCTTCCGCTTTGGAACCACAACGGGCTTCTGGAAAGGAGCCTTCAGTGGTATCTGGATCACTTGGAAGAAGCCAGGGAGAATGCCCGCCGCAACGGCTACCAGGGGGCAAGATGGCCGAAGATGATTGCGACAGAGGGAATCGACTGCCCTTCACCGGTTGCGCCTCTTCTGGTCTGGCAGCAGCCGCATATTATCTATATGCTGGAAATGGCATACAGGCAGAAACAGGATACAGAGTTTCTGAAAACCTACTGGCCGCTGATCGAGGAGACGGCTGAGTTTATGGTCGATTTCGTGGTCTGGAACCCGGAAACAGGGTGCTACGACATCACTGCACCGGTCATCCCTGTCCAGGAGTGCCACAGGGAGACGGATACGCTCAATCCCGCGTTTGAGGTAGAGTACTGGAGATTTACCCTCCAGATTGCTTTAAAGTGGGCGGAGCGGCTGAAAAAACAGAGTGGCCAGGAGAAGAATTTGGGGCACGGTGGTTTGGCAGAAGAAAAAAATACAGAAGAAAAAAACCTGTATCAGAAATGGGCGGATGTAGCCGATCATATGGCCTGTTTAACAGAGCGGGACGGCGTGTATCTGGCGCACCAGAAATGTCAGGATACCTTTACGGAGTTCAACCGGGATCACCCGTCTATGGTGGGAGCTTACGGTCTGATTGCGGGCACGAGGATAGACAGGGAAACGATGCGCCGCACACTGCACCGGGTCGTGGAGTGCTGGAATTACCCGACCTTATGGGGCTGGGATTTTGCGATGATGGCAATGACAGCGGTGCGGCTGGGTGAGCCGGAGCTTGCCATTGATATCATTTTAAAAGATACCATGAAGAACTGTTACTTGGTGAGCGGCAATAATATGCAGATTTCGCGAAAAGATTTACCGCTTTACCTTCCGGGAAATGGTTCCCTGCTGCTGGCGGCTGCGATTATGACGGCGGGATATGAAGGCTTCTAGAGTAAAACGCCGCGTTTTCCTGAGAACGGGGAATGGGATGTGGAAATCGAGGGAAGCAGTCCCAGCTGAGAAATTGGAGGAAAAAACTTGAAAAAAGATAATATTGAAAATAGTAGCCCGAAA
>CAUEKH010000018.1 GCA_959018155.1 uncultured Hungatella sp. | reverse complement strand
ATGGAGGAAGAGATGAATAAGGATGATAAATTAAAGGCCTTAGACGCGGCCATCACACAGATTGAGAAAGCTTACGGAAAAGGTTCCGTGATGAAGTTAGGAGATACCGGCGCCAGCATGAATGTGGAGACAGTTCCCACCGGCGCATTGAGTCTTGATATCGCTCTTGGACTTGGCGGTCTTCCGAAGGGAAGAGTCGTTGAGATATACGGCCCGGAATCGAGTGGTAAGACGACCGTGGCCTTACATATGATTGCAGAAGTACAGAAGAGGGGCGGAATCGCAGGATTCATCGACGCGGAACATGCCCTTGACCCGGTTTATGCGAAGAATATCGGCGTAGATATTGATAATTTATATATTTCCCAGCCGGATAACGGAGAGCAGGCGCTGGAGATTACAGAGACCATGGTGCGTTCCGGCGCGGTTGATATCGTGATTGTGGACTCCGTGGCAGCCCTCGTTCCGAAGGCGGAGATTGAAGGCGATATGGGGGATTCCCATGTAGGCTTACAGGCGCGTCTGATGTCTCAGGCTTTGAGAAAGCTGACTGCGGTTATCAGCAAGTCCAACTGTATTGTACTCTTTATCAACCAGCTGCGTGAGAAAGTTGGCGTCATGTTCGGCAATCCGGAGACGACTACCGGTGGGCGTGCGCTGAAGTTCTATGCTTCCGTTCGCCTCGACATCAGAAAGATTGAGACATTAAAGCAGGGCGGCGATCTCGTAGGTAACCGTGTGCGCGTTAAGGTAGTGAAGAACAAGATTGCGCCTCCATTTAAAGAGGCAGAGTTCGATATCATGTTTGGCAAGGGTATTTCCAAAGAAGGAGATGTGCTTGATCTGGCTGTGAAAGAGGACATTGTGGAGAAGAGCGGCGCCTGGTTTGCCTATAACAATGCCAAGATTGGCCAGGGACGTGAGAATGCCAAGATTTATCTTCATGACAATCCGGCGATTTGCCAGGAGATTGAGGCGAAGGTACGCGCTCAGTACGGAATCGGCGCAGACGGAGGTATTACACCACAGCCGGAAGAGAAAGAGGCAGCTGGCGGTAAGGGCGCGGCTTCCGGAAAGGCAGGTTCTGCAAAGGACAGCGCAACGGCAAAGGACAGCGCGGCTGACGGAAAGAAAGCGGCAGAGGCAGCCGGAACTCCGAACGCAGATGCAGCAGGAAAGTAAGCCTGCTGAGTAAAACCTGCTGACCAAAGACAGCACAGGGAATGAGAGACAGGGGATTCATAAAATCTGAATATTAATAAAGGGGCAGAGATGACGATTACGAAGATTGAGCCTCTTGATAAGCGCAGGAGTAAAGTCACTGTTAATGAGGACTTTACTCTTGCTCTCTATAAAGGGGAGATAAAGCGGTTCGGGATAGAAGAAGGCGGGGAACTGCCGGAAGAGGTCTATCAGGAGATACTGGACGAGATTCTGTACAAAAGAGCGGTGGAGCGGGCCTGCTACCTGTTAAAATCTGCCGACAAGACGGAACTGGAGATCCGCCGGAAGCTGAGAGAAGGATTTTATCCTGAAGAGGCGGTGAATTACGCCGTAGAATTTCTTAAGAATCACCGCTATATTGATGATGAGAATTATGGAAGGCGGTATGCGGAGTTTAATGCAGGCCGGAAGAGCCGCCGGCTGATTCAGTACGAACTTCAGAAGAAAGGGCTCAGTGATGAGGCGATTTCGGAGATTCTGGAGGAACAGCCGATTGATGAAGAAGCCCAGATTTACGCCCAGATTACGAAGAAATACCGTGATCCAAAGGCCATGACGCAGAAGGAACGGATGAACATGATGGCGTCGCTCAGAAGGAAGGGATTTTCCTGGGAGACGGTAAACCGCGTCTACAGAAAAATCGAGTGTGGAGACGGGGAATACTGAGCCATTACCAAAAGTGTATAAGTATGCTGGAAACAGGAGCGAAATACTTGACATAATGTATAAAACAGTTTAAAATTGTAGTGTTGTATTTATGTACAATGAAAATTAAATAAGGAGGTGCTCCTGTGTCAGTATCAGTATTCACGGCAGCAATTATTACAATTGTTGTATCGGTTGTAGTTGCTCTTATTGCCTGGACTGCTGCGATTACTTATCGTAAGAATACGTACGAGAGTAAGATCGGTTCTGCGGAAGAAAAGTCCCGGGAAATAATAGATGAAGCATTAAAGACCGCTGAGACAAAGAAGCGCGAAGCTCTCCTTGAAGCAAAAGAGGAGTCGATAAAGACTAAGAATGAACTGGAAAAGGAAACCAGAGAAAGAAGAGCTGAGCTTCAACGTTATGAAAGACGAGTACTAAGCAAAGAAGAGAACTTGGACAAGAAGTCTGAGGCAATGGAAAAGAAAGAGGCAACTCTTGCAACTCGTGAGGAAGCCCTGAACAAGAGAAATGCCGAAGTGGAATCTCTCTATGAAAAAGGGATACAGGAACTGGAAAGAATTTCCGGACTTACCTCCGAACAGGCAAAAGAATATCTTTTAAAATCTGTTGAAGATGATGTAAAACATGACACTGCGAAATTAATCAAGGAACTCGACAACAAAGCAAAAGAAGAAGCCGATAAAAAGGCGAGAGAATACGTGGTCACAGCAATCCAGAGATGTGCTGCGGATCATGTTGCAGAGACGACAGTTTCTGTTGTGCAGCTGCCTAACGATGAGATGAAAGGTCGTATCATCGGTAGAGAAGGGCGCAATATTCGTACGTTAGAGACGCTGACGGGCGTGGAACTCATTATTGATGATACCCCGGAAGCAGTCGTATTATCCGGTTTTGATCCGGTTCGTAGAGAAGTAGCCAGAATCGCATTGGAACGACTCATTGTGGACGGACGTATCCATCCGGCCAGAATTGAGGAAATGGTAGAGAAAGCTCAGAAGGAAGTAGAAACCAATATGCGTGAGGAAGGGGAAGCCGCAGCCCTTGAGGTTGGAATCCATGGCCTTCACCCGGAACTCATCAGACTGCTTGGTAAATTGAAGTACAGGACAAGTTACGGACAGAATGCGTTAAAGCATTCCATGGAAGTGGCCCAGTTATCCGGCCTTCTTGCCGGTGAGATTGGACTCGATGTCCGTATGGCCAAGCGTGCCGGTTTATTACATGACATTGGGAAAGCCGTTGACCATGAGATGGAAGGTTCTCATATTCAGCTGGGAGTGGAACTCTGTAAGAAGTACAAAGAGTCCGCGGTTGTGCTGAACACCATAGAATCCCATCACGGCGACGTTGAACCACAGAGTCTTATCGCCTGCATTGTACAGGCGGCGGACACCATATCCGCAGCCAGACCAGGCGCCAGAAGAGAGACCCTGGAAACATATACAAACAGATTGAAACAGTTAGAAGATATTACCAACTCCTTCAAGGGAGTTGACAAGTCCTTCGCTATCCAGGCAGGACGTGAAGTTCGGATTATGGTAGTACCGGACCAGATTAACGATGACGGCATGATTCTTTTAGCCCGCGAGATTTCCAAGAAGATAGAAGAATCTCTTGAATATCCGGGCCAGATAAAGGTCAACGTGATCAGAGAGTCCAGAGTGACAGATTACGCGAAGTAATCATTCAGAGTGAAACAGCAAATGCCCCAACCACGCAAGAATCAATATCTTGCGGGTTGGGGCATTTTTTATTTATCACAGAAAACTTTTCCGCCGGCCCGGTTTGTGATATGATGGAAGTCAGAAGAGAAGAGTCTTATTTACCATTCCCATGTGAAGAGAGGAAGCTATTATGAATTTATACAACATTATTCTGGTGGACGACGAGGAAGAGGTCCGCAAGAGCATTATCAGGCAGATCGACTGGGAATCCGCTGGATTTAAAGTGGTGGGGGATGCCGAAAACGGGGAGGACGCGCTGGAGAAGATCGAAGTCTTAGAGCCGGATATGGTCCTGACTGATATCCGTATGCCCTACATGGATGGCCTCACGTTGACGGAGAAAATCCGGCAGAAGTATCCATCCATGAAGGTGGTTATTTTTTCGGGCTATGACGATTTTGAGTATGCGCAGAAAGCGATCAAGCTGAATGTGACAGAATACGTCTTAAAGCCGGTCAACGTGGAGGAGCTGACCTCTATTTTAAAGAGAATCAAGTCCAGCCTGGATGAGGAGATTGAAGAAAAGCGCAACGTGAACCGCCTTCGTGAGAATTACAGGAGGAGTCTGCCGATTATCCGTGAACAGTTTTTCAATGACATGGTGCACCGGAGGCTGCCGGATGATTTGATTGAATCGAAACTGAGAGAATACGACATCCCGATTACAGGGGCCAGAAAATGGGTGATCGCAGCCATTGATGTGGAAAAATACGATGCCAGAAGCAGGAAGACGCTGTCACTTCACGAGGAGGAGGAACTGATCCCGATCTCGGTCATGCAGATTGTGCGGGAAAAGCTGCAGGGATACTGTCGGTTTTTCTTATTTCAGTCCACTGCGGAGGCTGAAATGGCGGCGATCGCTGCCCTCGACGACGATAACACGACGACTGGATTTATCGCTGTTCTGGGGGACATCTGCAGGGAGGCGAAGCGTATTTTGGAGGTTCCGGTCACTATCGGAATCGGCCACAGCTGCACGGAACTGTCCAAAATTGCCGGTTCCTACCAGTCGGCGGTGGACGCTCTGGGGTATAAGGCGGTCGCTGGCAGCGGAAGCACCATCTACATCGGTGATATGGAGCCGGTAGGCAGCGGGAAGCTGGAATTTGACAACTCTGATGAGTCGGACTTTATTTCCGCTGTCAAATTTGGCCCGGATGAGAAGATTGAGGCCGTGATGGCCAGAATTTCCGGAAAACTGGAATCGGCCAGGGTGCATTACCGCCAGCAGCAGGTGTACGTGTTTAGTGTCTTAAATACGATTATCCGGCTGATCCAGCAGTATGACTTAAATCTGGAGGAGATTCTGGGCGCGGAACTGGAGTCCTTAAGTCTGAATGACAGACTCCAGAAGCGTGAAGAGTTCAACGGCTGGCTTCTAAAGACTGCGCGCAGGATGAATCAGGCCATCAATCAGGAGCGTGATATGACGACACGCCAGGTGATTCAGCAGGCAAAACAGTATATCATGGACAACTATCAGAATCCGGATCTGTCCGTGGAAATGATTTGCCGCCATCTGCATATGAGCCCGGCCTATTTCTCAACCATGTTCAAGAAGGAGACAGGCCAGGCTTACATCGCCTATCTCACGGAAGTCCGCTTAAATAAAGCGGTGGAATTGTTGAACAAGACGGACGATAAGACGTATGTGATCGCTTCGAAGGTGGGCTATCAGGAACAGAACTATTTCAGCTACGTATTTAAGAAAAAATTTGGAGTGTCACCGACGAAATTTCGTGGAGCCAGATAAATGGATAAAAAGAAAAAACACAGGATTTTTCAAAATAACAGCATACGGTATACGATCTTTACTTATTTTACTGTGACGGCCCTGGCGGCCAGTTTACTCATCACGTTTTCTATTTACCAGCGTCTGTCGGGCCAGGTGTCGGAGACGGTCATGGAGGAAAACCAGAGCCTGATCGGCCAGGTGGCGCGCTCTGTGGAGAGTTACTTGCGCACGGTTATGAAGCTGTCGGATTCCCTGTATTACGGCGCGGTCAAAAACGCGGATTTGTCCTCGGAATCCATCAACAACGAAATTATGCTGCTCTATGACAACAATAAGGACAATGTGGACAATATCGCCCTGTTCTCTCAGGATGGGACCCTGAAAGAGGCGGTTCCGGCGGCCAGGCTCAAGACGAACCTGGATGTGACCGGGGACACCTGGTTTACCAATGCTCTGGAAAAGACAGAGAATCAGCATTTCTCCAACCCTCATGTCCAGTATATTTTCGATGGAAATGAAAACCAGTACCGGTGGGTCATCTCCCTGTCGCGGGCCGTGGAACTGACGGAAGGGACTTCCACGGCTCAGGGGGTGCTTCTGGTGGATTTAAGTTACTCCAGCCTGGCCCATTTATTTGACGGAGTGACCACAGGCACCGGCGGTTACGTCTATTTAATCAGCAATGATGGAGAAATCCTTTATCATCCGAAGATACAGCTGATCGACTCCGGGCGGGTTGCGGAGAACAATCTGATCGCGGCTCAATATAAGGATGGGAACCATTTAGAGAAATTTGAAGGGAAAGCGCGGATTATCACCGTGAAATCTATCGGCTATACGGGCTGGAAAGTGGTGGGCGTGACCCCGAAAAATGTAGTGTCCCTGAATACCATAAAGACCAGGCTGTTTATTATCTTCCTTATCACTCTGATCCTATTCATTTTAACCCTCATTAACTCCTATATTTCTTCCAGAATCACGGATCCTATCAAGGAACTGGAAAAATCCGTAGGGATTCTGGAGGAAGGAAATCTGGAAACTCCGGTCTATATTGGCGGCTCTTATGAGATTCAGCATTTGGGGACTTCCATCAAGAATATGGCCAGACAGATCCGGGTGCTGATGAACGATATCGTGACTGAGCACGAGGCCAAGAGAAAACAGGAATTTGACACACTGCAGTCCCAGATCAACCCTCATTTCCTCTATAATACCCTGGATATCATTGTCTGGATGATTGAAAATGAACAGAAGGCGGAGGCGGTCAAGGCCGTGACGGCGCTTGCGCGTTTCTTCCGCATCAGCTTAAGCAAGGGGAAGAGTATTATCACCGTGCGGGATGAACTGGAGCATGTGCGCAGTTACTTGATGATTCAGCATATGCGTTTTAAAAATAAATTTTCCTACTACATAGATGCGGCGGACGACTGTATGGATCTGGCCAGTTTAAAGCTGATGCTTCAGCCGCTTGTGGAGAACGCCATATATCATGGAATGGAGTTTATGGACGGAGACGGCGAGATCACTCTCCGGGTGTGGAGAGAGGGGGGCGATCTGTTCTTTACGGTCCGTGACAACGGGCTCGGGATGACGGAAGAACAGGTGGAGAGTCTGTTCTCCGGAAAAGTAAAGGTGACTTCCAAGAAGGGATCCGGAATCGGTGTTAAGAATGTGAATGAGCGGATTAAACTTTATTTTGGCGAGGAGTACGGACTGATGATTCATTCAGAGCCGGATGAGGGGACGGAAATCACGATTCATCTTCCGGTCATTCCTTACAGCAGGATTTTAGCGGAGGGCGGAGAAAAATGAAGATGACCAGACAGGAAAAGATTATATGGAGTATCCTTGCAGGCGTATTAGTCCTCCTGTTTCTTCTGTCCTCCACGGATTTGATTATCAAGGAGAAGAAAACAGAGATTTATCCCGTTTCCGTCATTATCGGAGACACCACGGATGACTATTTTACAAATTTCCGAAAAGGCGTGGACCAGGCTGCGGACGAGTACAATGTGGACGTCAATTTCATCACGCTGTATGAAGAGGGGGATGTGGCGGAACAGATGGAACTCGTAAAGCGTGAGATCGACGATGGGGCAAAGGCTGTGGTGCTGGTTCCGTTAAAGCAGCAGGAGTGCAGCGAGGCATTGGATGAGATGGTTCTTGGCAGTCCGCTGATTATCATGGGAAATATTTTTCCGGGCGACTGGGCCATGAGCGGGATTGCGCCGGATTACCGGGCGGCCGGGGAAAAGCTGGGAGAGGCCATCATAGAAGAACAGCCCTCGGATAAGCCTGTTCTCGTATTTTCCGGGGGACTGGACTACGGTTACAACCGGGAGGTGTATGGCGGTCTTTTGTCGGTGCTTTCGAAAGCCGGTTTTCATGCCCGTCTCTATGAGAAATACGGTGACGCGGTTGGAGAGAATTCTGCAAAGGAGAACGGGGATATTTTCCGGAAGACGATTGAAGAAGCCATGGGACAAGGCAGCGGGGAGCCGCTTCTTGTTGGCCTGGATGTGCAGAGTCTGGACGCTGTTGCCGATATCGTTGCCGAAAGTCCGGGATATGGAAAATACAGTCCATGCCTCTACGGCATTGGAAGCACCACCAGGATCTTAAATCAGATGGATCGGGGAGTGATTAAAGGCCTTGTGGTGACGAACAAGTTTGACGCGGGGTATTTAAGTATTGTGAAGGCGGTGGAGGCAATTGAAAAACACAGCGACCGGGAACAGATTGTGCTGGAATCGTATTATATCGAAAAAGAGGACTTAAGAGATGAGTACTATGAGAAGATACTTTATCCGATTGAGTAGAAGAGGAAAACGCTTAGAATGAGGAGGGGCAAATGAAAAAGAGACATGTAGTGACGGCAGTTCTGGTGGCAGCCGTCATCTTTGCAGCGTGTTGTATGGTGTTCCAGACCAGGAGTCATGGGGAGAGGGAGGAGAAAAAAACACTTCGCATCGGCGTGACTCTCTATCGGGGAGACGATTCATTTATCAATAATCTCTGTGGGAAGATTGTTGAGAAGGCGAAGAACTACGAGAAAGAGACAGAAGTGAAGGTGATTCTCGATGTGGTGGACGGAAAGGGAAATCAGAATACACAAAACAGCCAGGTGGACCGTTTTATTTCCCTGGGCGTGGATGTGCTCTGTGTCAATATGGTGGACCGTTCGGCGGCCTCCTACATCATCAACCGGGCGATGGACAGCGATATTCCCGTGGTGTTCTTCAACCGGGAGCCGGTGGAGGAAGATATGAACCGATGGGAGAAGCTTTACTATGTGGGGGAAAGTGCCAAGGAATCCGCGGTTTTACAGGGAAATATTCTGGTGGAAGCCTATCAGGCCGATCCCTCTTCCCTGGATTTAAACGGGGATGGCAAGGTCAGCTACGTGCTTCTGGAGGGGGAGACAAGCCACCAGGATTCTCTGATCAGGACGGAGTGGTCCATCCAGACCTTAAAAGACGGCGGCGTGCCGCTGGAAAAGATCACCGGGGGGATTGCCAACTGGGAGAAGAGCCAGGGTTCCGCGTGGATGGAGAAATGGCTGGAGGAATATCCGGATGAAATCGAACTTGTCATCAGCAACAATGATGATATGGCTCTCGGTGCGGCTGACGCTCTGGAGAGGAAGAAGATTACAAAACCCATCAAAATTGTCGGCATTGATGGGACGCCCCAGGGAATCGAAGGGCTCAATTCAGGAAAAATCTTCGGAACTGTTCAGTGCGACAGTGATGAGTATGCCGATGTGGTGTTCCAGATAGCCGCGGCAGCAGGATTAGGGCAGAATGTACAGGAAATTGTGGATTTGGAAGACGGAAAATATTATAATTGCAGCCAGACTGCCCTGACTTCCGGCGAAAAATAAAGAGCATTGTGCAAGATGCAGACTGTATCATAAAAAATCAGGAAAAAAATGCAGGATCTAAGAAATTCTATATAAAACAGAAAAAAATCATATGGAAATATGCCCTAAATAAAGGTATGATATGGGTGTCGATGAGGATAAAATGACGAATCGGCAAAAACTATACTATATTTAGGGAGGATTTATCATGAAATTACTGAAAAAAGTAGTAGCAGTAGGTATGGCATCCACGATGGTATTTTCCATGGCAGGATGTGGCTCCAAGAAAGCAGAGACACCGACAACAGCCGCGCCGGCAGAGACGACAGCTGCAGCGGCAGGAGAGACAACGGCTGCACCGGCAGAGACAAAAGCTGCTGACGCAAAGGTGGAAAACAAGGATAAACCTTTAGTATGGTTTAACCGTCAGCCATCCAGCAGTGCGACTGGCCAGCTTGATATGAATGCTTTAAATTACAACGCGAATACATATTACGTAGGATTCGATGCCAACCAGGGTGCAGAACTTCAGGGTACCATGGTTAAGGATTACATCGAGAAGAACATCGATACCATTGACCGCAATGGCGATGGAGTGATCGGATACGTTCTGGCAATCGGTGATATCGGACATAACGATTCTATCGCACGTACGAGAGGCGTCCGTAAGGCACTGGGAACAGCGGTGGAGAAAGACGGCAATGTCAACAGCGATCCGATTGGTACGAATACAGACGGTACATCATCGATCGTACAGGATGGAAAAATGGAAATCGGCGGAAAGACATACGTAGTCCGGGAACTTGCTTCTCAGGAAATGAAGAACTCCGCAGGCGCTACATGGGATGCGGCTACAGCTGGTAACGGAATCGGTACCTGGGCTTCCTCATTTGGCGAACAGATTGATATTGTTGCTTCCAATAATGATGGTATGGGCATGTCAATGTTCAACGCATGGTCCAAGGACAACAACGTTCCTACATTCGGTTACGATGCAAACAGTGACGCAGTAGCAGCAATCGCAGAAGGCTACGGCGGAACCATCAGCCAGCACGCAGATGTTCAGGCATATTTAACACTTCGTGTTCTTCGTAACGCTCTCGATGGAGTAGATATTGATACTGGTATCGGCACAGCAGACGACGCAGGCAACGTTCTGAGTAAAGACGTATACGTATACAAAGCAGACGAGCGTTCCTACTACGCATTAAATGTTGCTGTTACCGCTGACAACTATAAAGATTTCATGGATTCAACCATGGTTTACGCACCGGTATCCAATCAGCTTGACGCAGCAGCTCATCCTGAGAAAAAGGTATGGTTAAATATCTACAACTCAGCAGATAACTTCTTAGGTTCCACGTATCAGCCGCTTCTTCAGAAGTATGACAAGCTCCTTAACTTAAAGGTTGAGTACATCGGTGGTGATGGCCAGACAGAGTCCAATATCACAAACCGTCTTGGAAATCCAAGCCAGTATGACGCATTCGCGATTAACATGGTTAAGACGGATAACGCAGCTTCTTATACATCTTTACTTGATCAGTAATATCCGATAAATCCAATAAAGATGGGCAGGTCATTAGGGAGAAGAAATTCTCCCTAATAACCTCTCTGGCAGCGGTAATCTGTGCGAAGCGTGCAGTATCGTCAGATAATCAGGCGTTTTTATAAGCAGAGGAGTAAAAATAATGGCAGATAAGAAAGATGATATCGTCTTATCCATACGCGGTATGAGCAAGTCCTTTGGCCGAAACAGAGTTCTGGATCATATCAATCTCGATGTGAAGCGCGGAACTGTTATGGGGCTTATGGGTGAGAACGGCGCCGGTAAGTCAACCATGATGAAGTGCCTTTTTGGCACGTACCAGAAGGACGAGGGAAATATCTTCTTAAAGGGAAAAGAAGTCAGCTTTTCCGGACCGAAGGATGCCCTTGAAAACGGCATTGCGATGGTTCACCAGGAACTGAATCAGTGTCTGGAGAGAAATGTAATCGACAATCTTTTCCTCGGGCGTTATCCGGTCAATTCCATGGGAATTGTTGATGAAGGCAGAATGAAGAAAGAGGCCTCCGAACTGTTCAGAAAGCTGGGCATGACGGTCAATTTAACCCAGCCCATGCGGAATATGTCCGTATCACAGAGGCAGATGTGTGAAATCGCCAAGGCGATCTCCTATAATTCCCAGGTAATAGTACTCGATGAGCCGACTTCCTCCTTGACGGTGCAGGAAGTGGATAAACTCTTCGAGATGATGAGGATGTTAAAAGAACAGGGAATTGCCCTGATCTATATTTCTCATAAGATGGATGAGATTTTTGAAATATGTGACGAGATTTCAGTACTTCGTGATGGCAACCTGGTTATGACAAAGAGTACGAAGGATGCGAACATGAATGAACTGATTGCGGCTATGGTTGGCCGTTCTCTTGACAACCGGTTCCCGCCGGTTGACAATACCCCCAAGGATGTAATTTTATCGATCCAGCATCTGTCCACGAAGTTTGAACCACATTTGCAGGATGTTTCATTCGATGTGAGAGAAGGGGAAATCTTCGGTTTGTATGGCCTGGTTGGCGCAGGACGTACGGAACTGCTGGAAACAATTTTTGGCGTCCGCACCAGAGCGGCCGGGCGTGTTTATTTTAACAACCGCCTGATGAATTTCAGCAGTGCGAAGGAAGCCATGGAACACGGGTTTGCCATGATTACCGAGGAACGAAAGGCAAATGGCCTTTTCATGAAGGGTGATCTTACATTTAATACCACCATTGCGAATCTGGAACAGTACAAGACCGGATTTGCGCTTTCTGACGTAAAGATGGTTAAGGCGACTTCAAAGGAAATCAAAATCATGCACACGAAGTGCATGGGGCCGGATGATATGATCTCGAGCCTTTCCGGCGGCAACCAGCAGAAGGTAATTTTCGGAAAATGGCTGGAGCGCGAGCCGCAGGTATTTATGATGGATGAACCTACGAGAGGAATTGATGTTGGCGCAAAATACGAAATATATGAGTTGATCATCAGTATGGCGAAGCAGGGGAAGACGATTATCGTTGTTTCTTCTGAGATGCCGGAGATTCTGGGTATCACCAACCGTATTGGTGTTATGTCCAATGGACGGCTCTCCGGGATTGTCAACACAAAAGAGACGAACCAGGAAGAACTTTTAAGACTCAGTGCAAAATACCTATAATGGGGGAGATTGATGGATATGGCGAATGGAAATGGTAAGACTCTAACAGCTGAACAGGAAATGAAGCTGCGCCAGCCAATTGAGGATTATGTTGGTAAGATTCAGAGTAAGATCGACAGCCTCAGAGCGGACGGTACAAACAGGGCAGTCGCTCTTCAGAATAATATAGACGCATTAAAGAGAGACCGCAGTATTTCAAAAGAAGAAAAAGAAAACAGGATCGCAGCATACAAAGCGGAACTGGAAAAAGCAAAAGCAGTTGAGGCAAAGAACAAAGATGAGATTTCCAAATTAATCGCGGACGCGATAGCGTATCTCAAGGCGCATTTTGACAAGGACTACTATCAGCCGCTGAAGGCAAGCTGCGTACAGGAAGAAATACTGGCAAAAGAGAAGTACCGCAATAAAATTGCGGAGTTGGAGAAAGAGCATCAGGACACGCTGGCAAAGATTACGGATCATCAGGAGATTAAGGATGAAAAGTACGTCCACAAGAACCGGATGTTTGATGCGAAAATGGATCTGGAAAAGGAACTTCAGCAGATCAAGGACAGAAGACACGCCGCATTTGTATGGCAGTATCATTTGATTGATCTTCTCCGCATCTCCAAATTTACCTTTATGGAGTCGAGAGCGCAGAAGTGGGAGAATTATAAATATACATTCAACCGCAGGGAATTCTTCCTGCAGAATGGTCTGTATATCGCGATTATCCTGATTTTTATTGGCCTGTGTATTGCCACACCGATTATTAAGGGCGTACCGCTTCTTACGTATAATAATATTTTAAATATTTTACAGCAGGCATCTCCGAGAATGTTCCTTGCTCTCGGCGTAGCAGGGTTAATCCTCTTAACCGGTACGGACCTTTCCATCGGTCGTATGGTTGGTATGGGGATGACGACGGCGACCATCATCATGCACCAGGGCATCAACACAGGCGCGGTATTTGGCCATGTCTTTGACTTTACGGGCCTTCCCATTGGCGTAAGGGTCATTCTGGCGCTGGTAATGTGTATCGTTCTCTGTACATTCTTTACTGCAATCGGTGGCTTCTTTACCGCCAGATTTAAGATGCATCCTTTCATTTCGACCATGGCGAACATGCTGGTAATCTTCGGTCTTGTTACGTACGCGACTAAAGGTGTATCCTTCGGTGCCATTGAACCTTCTATCCCGAAGATGATTATCCCGAGATTAAATGGCTTCCCGACCATCATCCTCTGGGCGATAGCTGCAATTGTAATTGTCTGGTTTATCTGGAACAAGACGACATTCGGCAAGAATTTATACGCAGTCGGCGGTAACCCCGAGGCAGCGGCAGTTTCCGGTATTTCCGTATTCTGGGTAACCATGGGAGCATTTATCCTTGCAGGTATCCTCTACGGATTCGGTTCCTGGCTGGAATGTGCAAGAATGGTAGGCTCCGGTTCCGCAGCTTACGGCCAGGGCTGGGAAATGGACGCCATCGCGGCCTGCGTAGTTGGCGGCGTATCCTTTACCGGTGGTATCGGTAAAATATCAGGCGTAGTAGTCGGTGTCCTGATCTTCACCGTGCTGATCTACTCCCTTACAATTCTTGGTATTGATACGAACCTTCAGTTCGTGTTCGAAGGAATTATCATTATTACGGCTGTAACGCTTGACTGTTTGAAATATGTGCAGAAGAAATAATTTTAAGACCTGGAAACATGTCGGAATGACAGAATCGTGTTCTGCTTAATCGGGCTGGAACAGAGTAAAAAGACATAGGAGAATTTTGCTGAAATACAAAAGCAAAGTCTTCTATGTCTTTTTGTTGAAAATACTTCAAGTTGCACGAAAAGTAATTTTGGTGTATCATCAGATTACGATGTCTGTGATATTTTATGCTTAAGTATAGAGAAAATGGAGTGAGATTGTATGTTGAACATCTATTACGGAGACATGCCGGATTCAATCTATAATCCGGCTGTTTATTTTAAAAATGTATACGAAGATTCCTGGATTATGGATGAGTTTACGAAAGAAATGATTAAAGATGTGGATAAATCTACAGTAATAGGTCCGCGTATTATTGACAGTCCAGTCCTGGGCGGAATTACCCCCAGAGAATTGTCCGGTGGAGTAAAGACACTGATTCTGATCAATCATGTTCCAGATAAGGTTTTTAATGCTTCTGCATGTGGTGATAATTGTGCCAGATGGCTTTTGAAAATCGGTGAAAAACGTGATGTAATGGTTAATTTACGCCATATTATGGATTTTGGAGACGGATATTTCTCAATTAAAGTCCTGAATACAAACCAGATTGTGCACAGTATGAAAGAATTAATACCAGTTGCAGGGTTATTCGTACGATAGGAGATGGAAAATGATAGGAAGTTATAGAATTGTTGTCCGGAACTCTTTGATCCGTTACGATTTTGAAATAAGGAGAAATATCACGATTATAAAAGGCGACAGTGCAACGGGAAAGACAACACTGATTGAGATGATTCAGGATTATTACGAAAATGGAACATCAAGTGGTGTAGAATTGACCTGCAAAAAGGTATGTTCTGTCCTTTCGGGAAGGGACTGGAAGACACTGCTTACTTCTATGAATGATCGGATCATTTTTATTGATGAAGGAAATGATTTTGTTCTTACTGATGAATTTGCGAGAACTGCGCAGAAATCTGATAATTACTATGTGATTGTAACAAGAGAAGGACTGGTCAATCTGCCGTACAGTGCGGAAGAAATCTATGGGATTCGAGAATCAGGAAAGTATGGTTCTTTAAGACAAACATATAATGAACTCTATCATATTTATGGAGAAGAACTGTATTATGGAGCAGTAACACCCGATAAAGTGATTGTAGAAGATTCAAATTCCGGTTTTCAATTTTATGACGAATTGTCGAAAAATAAGGATTGGACAGTAGTAAGTGCAAATGGAAAATCCAATGTATTCAGCGAGTCTATAAAATGTGGAGATGATCTAAAATTACTTGTAATAGCAGATGGTGCGGCGTTTGGTGCGGAAATGGATCGCATGGTGAAATTAATTCAAAGCAGGAAAAATCTGGTTCTATACCTTCCGGAATCGTTTGAATGGATAATTCTTAAGTCCGGGATCCTGGCTGGAGATAAGAAGATTGATACAATTCTTGAAAGCCCGCAGAACTATGTTGAGAGCAGCAAATATTTCAGTTGGGAAAGATATTTTACCACATTATTAGTTGAAGAAACGAAGGACAGTTATTTAAGATATTCAAAGAAAAAACTTAACCCGGTATACTTACAGAAGAATATTCAGGCAAAGATTTGCGGGACCATGGTTGGAATTAAATTAACGGAATAACCAAATTAACAGACTTTTATCTGAATGACAGAACAGGAGTGACACGCAGGATATTTTTCAGAATCTCTTTTTCAAGGTAAAAAGGGAAAGAAAAAGTAGCTGTTGTGGGAAAGAACGGAATTGGGAAGACAATTGAACAGTGTTCCAGGAAAAGAAGAGCAGGGAGGAAAGGAGTTACTATCAATGACAGATCTGTTAGATGAGGACTGTTTTTTGCAGTTCAATGCCAGATTTAAGAAAGCGCCTTTCTGGAAAATGGGGGTAATCGGTCTTATCTGTATCAGCCAGGAGTATGTGGTTTATAAGGCTCTGGCACAGGACAGATTTTTTGATATGTCAAAATTTCTGGATAAAACCGTGGAACGATTCTGGAAAGCGTTAGTTACCGGATATTCCATGGATGAACAGTATATCCTGGCAGTGGAGGAGAGCTTTTTCGAGCCGCGCGACGGGTGGGAGGAAATGGCTCTTTTCGTGGTGCAGGATATCTATGATTACTTCTATGCGGTGGCCGAAAAGGATGGGAAGAAAGCGCTGGAGATGGCGAGGCGTCAGATGCGTCTGATTGAGAAATTCAGGGAACTGACGGGGACGGACAGAGACGCGGTGGAAAGAATTTACGCTTTTCAGATGGAATGTGCCAGAGAGGTGGAACAGGTTTCAGGTAAAGAGAAAAAGAATTTCCTTGAGATGATGAAAAACAGGGCGCTGCCGACGCTGTTGGGGGAAGATTTTATGCGTGACAGACCCTTGGGTAAAAAGGAAAAGCCGGCAAAAAAGAAGCTGCCGGATATTCGAATGACCTCCCTTGATTTTGACAGGGATTCTGAGAAGGTGGATCGTTCCTGGCTGCTTACAGCGACAATCAGGCAGTTAGCCAGGGGAACGGCTGATGACAGCGCAACCCATGGAATGTACAGTGAGGCGTATGATAAGAAGGCATTTGTGGATATCTGTCACTATATGGAATTACAGATGCGTATTGATTCAGAAGATGTCTGTGTTCAGGCCAGGGATTACGTTAAAGTCAGGGGATTCTGGTATTTAAGTGTTCTGGCGGGACTTCGCGCCTGGCAGCTGTATGAGACAGGGTGTCCTGTTCTGTTCCATAATACAAAGTATGACCTTGAACACTGGGAACGGGAGAGCCGGACTGTATTTAATAAGATGCTGCGGGCATATGCAGCAGGGGCGGAGGATTTGCTGCCTGCGCTGATGAAATTTTCCCCGGAACGAAAGAAGACGGAAGCACTGTTTCGCATTATGCAGGGGGAGACGGGGGAGGAACTGGTGACAGAAGTAGAGAACTGGGAGGGGGCGGAAATGGGAGAGGCATTTCTGGAAATTCTTGGTTCAGATGGGAAGGCAATACAAAAGGAGGTGTCCGCCATGCTACGTAATGAC
>CAUEKH010000017.1 GCA_959018155.1 uncultured Hungatella sp. | reverse complement strand
AATCCAGATGCAGACATTACAATGTTGGTTGCTACAGGCTGCCACAGAGCACCAACGAAAGAGGAACTGCTGGAACGTTATGGTAAAAAGATAGTAAAAGAAGAAAAAATAGAGATACATAACTGTGATGCTGAGGATCTTGTAGATATGGGGGAACTGCCTTCCGGGAACAGACTTTGGCTGAATCGGAGTGCTTATCAGGCGGATTTACTGGTGGGAGAGGGATTTATCGAGCCACACTTTTTTGCAGGTTTTTCCGGTGGAAGAAAAAGTGTCCTTCCAGGAATTTGCGGTAGGAAGTCCATCCTTAGAAATCATTGCGCCAGCAATATTGACGCGCAGGAATCGACAGTTGGAAATCTGGAGTCAAATCAGATTCATCTTGATATGGTGTGTGCGGCGAAAAAAGCGGGTTTAGATTTTATCCTCAATGTCATATTAAATGAAAAAAAGGAAGTGATTGCTGCTTTTGCCGGTCATCCACTGGCAGCTCACGAAGAAGGATGCCGTTTCCTGAAGAAACTGTGCGGATGTCAGGCGAAGAAGGCAGACATAGTAATCGCTTCTAATGGAGGATATCCGCTGGATCAGAACATTTATCAAAGCGTAAAGGGAATGTCTGCGGCAGCCCGGCTGTGTAAACCTGGAGGAATTATCATTATGGCAGCTGAATGCGAGGATGGACATGGTGGAGAACCGTTTTACAATACCTTTGCACAGGGGAGAGATGCGGATAGTATTTTACAGCAGATACTGACGAGAGGAGAGAATATGACGCAGCCTGACCAATGGCAGTCCCAAATATTTGCTCGGGTACTTGTAAAAAATAAGGTGATTTTCGTCAGCAGTCAGTCTAAACTGATGGTAGAGAAATTTGGTATGGTTTGGGCAGGTGATTTATCTGATGGTATCCGTATAGCAGTGGAGATGACTGACAGCAGCCAGCCGGAAATCCTTGTTCTTCCTGATGCGGTATCCATGATTCCGATGCCATTAGAAGAGAACTATGAAAAGGGAGATGAAGAGTGAAAAAAATATCTTGAATTTTCCCGTCACAGGTGTATAATAAAAAGGAACTGAAAACGGGGTGCTCGTATTAAGCGGGCTGAGAGTAGGCTGTTATGCCTTAACCCATAACCTGATTTGGATAATGCCAACGTAGGGAAACACAGGAGAGCGATGATTTTTTATGCTGCGATGTCTTTACGGGACATCGTGGCATTTTCTTTTTTAACGGTAAGCTGTCCGGGGAACCAGCGGATTGCCGTTTCATAAAACACCTGTCATTTCCGGCCGCGGGCCGCGTCAATTACATAGGTATTTTGTGCCTGTGGTCGTTTGGGCAGAGGCGATATCCGAACAGGGGAACACTCATTTAGATTGAAGGAGGAACCCATGTTTCAAACGTGTATCGAAAATGTCAGAAAGAATGCCCCACTCATCCATAATATCACCAACTATGTCACGGTAAATGATGTGGCAAATATATTGCTGGCCTGCGGCGCCAGCCCCATTATGGCCGATGACCTTCTGGATGTGGAGGACATTACCTCTATCTGCGGCGGGCTGAATATCAACATCGGCACGCTGAACCGGAATACGGTTCCGGCCATGATACTGGCCGGTAAGAAGGCCAATGAACTGGGCCATAAAACACTTCTCGACCCGGTTGGCGCAGGAGCCGGAACGTATCGGACGGAGACGGCTTTACAACTGTTAAAGGAAATCAGATTTGACGTCATAAGGGGAAATATTTCGGAAATTAAGACGCTGGCCCTCGGTTCGGGAAGTACGAGAGGTGTGGACGCGGCCGTGGAGGACTGTGTAACGGAAGAAAATTTAGAGTCTTCCGTCTCATTTGTGAAGAAGCTGGCTCTTGATTTGGGCTGTATTGTTGCTGTGACCGGGGCAATTGATCTCATTTCTGACGGGAAAAGCTGTTACCTCATTCGCAATGGCAGACCGGAGATGGGACAGATTACCGGGACGGGCTGTCAGCTGTCGGGGCTTATGACGGCATATGTAACTGCGAATCCGGACAATATGCTGGAGGCTGCGGCTGCGGCTGTGGCAGCTATGGGACTTGCCGGGGAAATCGGCTGGAGCCATTTAGAAAGCTATGAGGGGAACGCAACGTACCGGAACCGGATTATTGATGCAATTTACCAGATGGACGGCGAGACGCTGGAGAAAGGGGCCAGATATGAAATTCGATGAAAAAAGTCTGCTGTTGTATGCGGTGACAGATCGAAGCTGGCTGGGGGAGGAAACACTCTCAAGCCAGGTGGAAAAGGCATTAAAGGGAGGGGTGACCTTCCTTCAGCTGAGGGAAAAGGAACTGGAACGGGAACATTTTCTCGAAGAAGCGAAGGAGATGAAAAACCTGTGCAGAAAGTACGGCGTTCCATTTATCGTAAATGACAATGTGGAGATTGCGGCCCTGACAGACGCAGATGGCGTCCATGTGGGCCAGAGCGATATGGAGGCAGGCGATGTCCGTGCAAAGCTTGGCCCTGATAAGATTATCGGTGTGTCGGCTCAGACGGTGGAACAGGCGGTTCTTGCCGAAAAGCAGGGCGCCGATTACCTGGGAGTCGGCGCGGTTTTCCATACGGGGACGAAGAAGGACGCGTCAGATGTCAGCTTTGAGACGCTGAAAAATATTTGCCGGGCGGTCCATATCCCGGTTGTCGCAATCGGAGGAATCACGAAGGAAAATGTCACGCTTCTGGCGGGAAGCGGAATCTGCGGCGTGGCAGTCGTGAGCGCCATCTTTGCACAGAAGGACATTGAAAAGGCGACGGGAGAACTGAAAGAGACGGTGCAGCAGGTTGTATGTGGTGTGGGGGAAGATACTGATCTCGACTGGGAGAAATCAGGCTCTGCCGGGGAGAAATCAGACCCCGACTGGGAGAAATCAGGCCCTGCCGGGAAGAAATCAGACCCTGTCGGGGAAAAATTAGATCTCGCCGGGAAAAAATCAGGCCCCACCAAAGAAAACTTCGACCACATTGGGGATAAACCATGAAAGGCGCCATCTTCGATGTGGACGGCACCCTCCTCGACTCCATGGATATGTGGAATCACGCCGGGGAACTCTATCTGGCCGGTAAAAATATCGCAGCGCCCCCGGAACTTGGGAAAATCATGTTCCCCATGACTATGGTTCAGGCCGCAAAATACATGAAAGCTGCATACCACCTCCCGGATACGGTGGAGGAGATTATCGAAGGGGTTGACCGGACCATAGATCGTTTCTATCGGTATGAGGTAAAACCGAAAGCCGGAATTTTGCATTTCCTTCAGCAGATGGAAAAGGAAGGATATGTGATGGTAATTGCGACCTCCAGTGACAGACCCCTGATAGAAGCGGCCATGGAGCGGCTTGGCATGGCCCGGTATTTTAAGAGGATTTTCACATGTTCAGAGATTGGCCGGGGAAAGTCAGAACCTGATATTTACGAGGCGGCCCGGACCTTTATGGGGACGGAAATAACAAAAACCTGGGTATTCGAGGACGCGATCCACGCGGCAAGGACCGCAAAGAAGGCCGGCTTCCGGCTGGCTGGGGTGTACGATTCCTCCAGCGAAGCAGAACAGGAGGAACTTAAAAATATTTCCGACTGGTACAGTAAAGATTTTTATGATTTCAATTCTTTCCGGGCAGCAGCCGGGGCAGTGAGTGAAAACGGCTGAAAACCGTTGGAAACCCTTTAAAAGCCTTTAAACCCATTGAAACCCATGTAAAATGGCAAAATGAGCCGGAAGCTGCAACGGAAAGGTTTGAGATAAATAACAGCGGCGGATTGGGGGCACCACCTTCTGTCGCTTAACAAAATTAATGCGAAGGAGAATAAAAAATGAGAACAGCATTAACAATCGCGGGGACTGACCCCAGCGGAGGCGCCGGAATTCAGGCGGATTTGAAGACAATGACCGCCCACAGGGTCTATGCGATGAGCGTGATTACCGCAGTCGTGGCCCAGAATACGACCGGCGTAACAGGTATTGCGGAGATGACTCCGGAATTTTTGGCAGAGCAGCTTGACGACGTATTTACGGATATTTTTCCGGATGCGGTCAAAATCGGTATGGTATCTTCCATCGCCCTGATCGAGGTGATTGCGGCAAAGCTGAAAGAGTACCATGCGAAAAACATTGTGGTTGACCCGGTTATGGTGGCGACAGCCGGCTCTAAGCTAATCAGCGACGACGCCATCGCCACGCTGAAAGAGAAATTAATCCCTCTGGCCGATATCATCACTCCCAACATCCCGGAGATGGAAGTGCTCTCCGGCATGGAAATCAAATCGCCGGAGGATATGGAACGGGCCGCAAAAATGGTCGGGGACCAGTATGGCTGCGCAGTTCTCTGCAAGGGCGGGCATCAGCTCAATGATGCCAATGATTTACTGTACCGGGCCGGTGAATTCAAATGGTTTTATGGAAAAAGGATTAACACAAATAATACTCACGGTACAGGCTGTACGCTGTCGAGCGCGATCGCATCCAATCTGGCGAAAGGTTACAGCCTCGATGACGCCGTGAGAAAGGCAAAGGCGTATTTATCCGCTGCACTGGCGGACATGCTGGATCTGGGAAAGGGCAGCGGTCCGATGAACCATGCGTTTGCTGTTTATGGGGAATATGGCGATGATGAAACCGGAACCGGAAAAAACGGGGCAGGAGAAAATGGAGGCGGTTCCGATGAAAAATAAAGGGACTTCGATTTTAAACAACAGCCTCATCTGGTTTGGCGCCGGTGTTTCCATTGCGGAAATTCTGACCGGTACATATCTGGCCCCTCTCGGGTTCGGGAAAGGCCTGGCGGCCGTACTCCTGGGCCATTTAATCGGCTGTGCCATGCTGTTTTTTGCCGGCCTGATTGGAGCGCGTACGAAGCGAAGCGCCATGGAGACGGTTAAAATGAGTTTCGGCGAGAAGGGCTGTCTCTTATTTGCCGTGCTCAACGTCCTCCAGCTTGTAGGCTGGACGGCCATCATGATTTACGATGGGGCGTTAGCTGCAAATGGGGTATTTTCCGCAGGAGCCTGGGTATGGTGCCTGGTGATTGGCGGGCTGATTATCGTCTGGATTCTGGTTGGAATTAAGAATCTGGGGAAAATCAATACGATTGCCATGGCGGCGCTGTTTGTGCTGACCGTGATTCTCGGCTGGGTTATATTTGCCGGAAAGGATACCGCGGCAGGTGTGGTATCGGATGGATTAAGCTTCGGCGCGGCGGTGGAACTTTCAGTTGCCATGCCGCTGTCCTGGCTTCCTTTAATCAGTGACTACACGAGGGAAGCGGAGAAGCCGTTTGGCGCTTCTTTGGCCAGCACGGTGGTTTATGGAATCGTGAGCTGTTTTATGTATCTCATCGGTATGGGAGCGGCCATTTACACGGGTGAGGCGGATATCGCGGCCATTATGGTCAAGGCCGGGCTGGGAATCGCCGGGCTTGTGATTATCGTTCTTTCCACCGTTACGACCACATTTCTCGATGCGTATTCAGCAGGGGTTTCCAGCGCGACGATTTCTACGGCGCTTCAGGAAAAATGGTCGGCCATCGTGGTGACTGTGATTGGAACTGTGGCGGCTGTTATTTATCCCATGGACAACATCACGGATTTCCTCTATCTAATCGGATCGGTGTTTGCGCCGATGATTGCGATTCAGATTGCGGACTTTTTCCTGCTGAAAAAGGATTCATCCGGGCGAGCATTTGACGGGGT
Source organism: uncultured Hungatella sp. (assembly GCA_959018155.1). Lineage (GTDB taxonomy): Bacteria > Bacillota > Clostridia > Lachnospirales > Lachnospiraceae > Hungatella. Next base: position 11,640 of record CAUEKH010000017.1, on the reverse strand, counting down.
GAATCTCTTTATCTGGGCGGTGGGATTTTTGTTATACAGGATTCTGATGCGGGTGGATACACCGGTCGGAAATACACTGCCGGATATGGTGATAACGGCGGGACTCTGTGTCATTTATCATTGCGCAGCCAGGAGGGCGGAACAGAAGAGCGCGGAAACGGATTTACAGGCCAGAGATTGAGAAAAGAACCAGGTAGTATCACTTTATAGTAAATCGGAATCTGTATCAGGAGGCCGGAAAGCACGTCAGACTGCTTTCCGGCCTCTTTTCTGTAAAATAAAGCAATTTTTCTTCTTTCTTTAAATCCTTTTTTTATTTTTCCCCGTTATATTATTGTACAGCAGATGAAAATGGCTGGGAGAGGCAGGTGCCATGGTGAAGGATAAGGAACTCATTGCCAGGATCCGGCAGGGGGAGAAAGAACTTTTTGAGGAACTGGCCGGGAGGTACTACCAGGATGTCTTCCATTTCTGTTTTTATAAAACGGGGGATGAGGAGCTGGCGTATGACTGCACGCAGGAGACATTTCTCCACGTGATCCGGTTTTTTGATTCCTATGTAGATCGGAACCATTTCCGGGCGTGGATTTTAAGTATTGCTAGAAATGTGTGCGGTGATTATTTCCGGAGTAAAAAGCTGGTGACAGTGGATGAGACATTTCTGGAAAATGAACAGGCCCAGGAGGCCGGATACCGCCAGGCGGAGATAAAGGACAGTGTCTTAACGGCCTTAAACCGTCTTCCAGAAATGCAGAAGGAAGTGGTGATCCTTAAGTTTTACTACGATATGAAGGTGCGGGAAATCGCTTCTGTCGTGGGCGTCGGAGTTCCAACCGCCAAGTCGCGGCTGAAACAGGGACTGGATAAATTGAAGAAAATACTGTCTGAGGAAGGAGGATTCGCGGAATGAAGAGAGGGGAAGAGCAGATCAAAGAAGAGCAGATCAAGGAAGAACAGATCAAGGAATTTCTGCTTCGCTGCCAGGCGCCGGATATGGGGCAGGAACAGCGCGGGAAATTATTTCGGACTCTTAAGATGGAGATGGCGCGGAAACGGCTGGTTCCACGGAGAAGTCTCGGCCGGAGTTTGTGGGAGCAGGCGCGTTTCATTTCTCCGGCAGCGTGGGTGTTACAGACGGTATTTCTTGTATTTGCGGTTGTGCTGGCCGGGGCAGGAGACGGCTGGTACTTATGGCGGCTGGCCTCGGTGATCCCGTTTTTCGGCGTTATCTGTGTGCCGGAGATCACGAAAAGCTTCTGCTGCGGCATGTGGGAACTGGAGGAAAGCTGTCTTTATAATTTGAAACGGGTGATGGCCATGAAGCTGATGATTTTCGGAATTGTGGACGGAATCTCATTGTTACTGCTGGCTGCCACAGCCGGAAGGGCGGGAGCCGGAATCGGGGAGGCGGTTTTATTTATTCTGGTGCCGTTTAACTGTTCTAACGCCGTTTATCTCTGGCTGTTTACGGTGATGGGACGAAGGGAAAATGGGTATCTCATGGCAGCCATCGGGCTTTTGATGGCCGCGGGATCAACGATACTGGGGTATTACGTGCCAAATCCCCTGTTATCGAAGGCGTGGCTGGCCGCGGTGGCGGGAATCGTGAGCCTGGCCGTATTGGGCGCGGGTATCTACAGGCTGATTAGCAGAATGGAAAGTGAGGAATCGGAAAAATGGAGCTTCGAGTAGACAGGCTGACAAAGCAGTATGGGAAGAGACTGGCGGTTGACCGGATGAATTTTACCATGAAGACAGGGGTGTACGGCCTTCTCGGCGCAAATGGCGCGGGAAAGACGACTCTGATGCGCATGATCTGTGATGTTTTAAAGCCGACCTCGGGCCAGGTCCTCTGTGAGGGCAGGCCGATATCGGAAATGGGAGACGAATACCGTTCCATCTTAGGGTATCTCCCTCAGCAGTTTGGCTATTATCCGGAATTTACGGCGGAAAAATTTATGATGTATATGGCTTCTTTAAAGGGGCTGGGCAGAGGGCAGGCGGCTGCCAGAACGCTGGAACTGCTTGATTTGGCAGGGCTTTCCGGCGTAAGGGGGAAGAAAATCAGGACATTTTCCGGGGGGATGAAGCAGCGGCTCGGCATTGCCCAGGCCATGTTAAATGAACCGGAAATCTTAATCCTCGATGAACCGACTTCCGGGCTGGATCCGAAGGAGCGGGTGAAGTTCCGCAATCTCATCAGTTCCCTTGCGAGGGACAGGACGGTGCTCTTATCCACCCATATCGTGTCGGATATTGAGTATATTGCCAACGAGATTCTCGTCATGAAGGAGGGAAAACTGATTCATCAGGGACGGCCGGAGGTGGTGACGAGGGAGATGAAGGGATTGGTGTGGGAATGCAAGGTGCCGATCTGCGAGGCGGACCGCTGGAGCGAAAAATATACGGTCGGGAATCTGAGAAATGAGGGGGATACGGCGGTTCTTCGGATTATTTCGGAGAAAAGGCCGTCTGACGGGGCCGTGGCGGTGGAGCCGGGGCTGGAGGATCTTTATCTCTATTATTTCAGCGAAGAGGAGGAGAACCATGGGACAGCTGATTCGATTTGAATTTTTGAAAATGATGAAAAAGAAGGTGGTGTATATCGGGCTGGCGGCATTTTTACTGCTCTATGTGATTATGCTCTGGTCCTGGCTTTACGGAAATGAGTGGGCGAGGACGACGGAGGGAGTGGATCTGTACGGAAAAGAGGCGCTGGCGTACAATGAAGAGATTGCAAACCGTTACGCCGGTCCCCTGACGGATGAGAAGGTGCAGGAAATCCTGGCTGAATTTCCCAGAAAGGACGGGGAAACCATCCATTCGGTGTCCAACAATACGTATTATCCGATTGCCAGTTTATTTGCGGAGGAAAACGGAAAATGGAACGGGAAGAGTGTGGTGGAGGTATTTCCGGAATTTGAGGAACCGCCCGTTTTAGGACAGTCGAGCCGGTGGGAATCTCTGCTGTACAGCATGATGTATCTGGTTCTGATGGCTGGAATTGTAATTATTATTGCGGTCTCCCCGGTCTTCTCAGAAGAATACGCAAGCGGCATGGATGCGCTGATCCTGACTGCCAGATACGGGAAGGAGCGGTGCGCTCTGGCGAAGGTGGCGGCTGCCTTCCTGTTTACGGCGGTATTTACACTGTTTATCGCAGGGATGGGATTTCTCGTATTTCTGGCGGGAAGGGGGACGGCCGGCTGGGATTCCGATATCCAGCTCAGCGAGTTGATGATTTTTACACCGGTGAAATATCCCCTGAAATGTTATGAGGCATCGGTGATGACCGTCCTGGTTTCTCTGGCTGCCATGATGGCACTAAATGGGCTGACACTCATATTTTCAGCCGTCAGCCGCACATCCTTCGTATCGGTGATCCTTTCGGCGGCTGTGTATTTTGCGCCGATGTTCATTTCTTCCGGAAATATGATCGTCAGAAAGATTCTATGCCTCTTTCCGGTCAACAGTATCAGCGTGTCGGGGCTGGTTAAACTTTACGGCCCGACACTGGGAAAGACCGGGGTTCCGGTTGTGGTGCTGCCTGTGGTGGTGGCGCTGGTGGTGATCACGGTATGCGTGGGATTCTGCAGAAGGGCGTTTGCGAATCATCAGGTGGGATGAATTTGTTTGGCGGGGAATGAGGGATTCTGTCACAGAAAATAATTCCGATTGACAGAATCCCTTCTCTGTGGTAACTTAATAAATATACTTTATAAAGTATATTTAAAAACCGAGGGGAAGTGGATAATATGGGGGCGGATACGGGCCTGATGAAAAAAATGAATCGGAAGCTGATCCGGGCTGCTCTAAAGGAGTGCAAAACGGCGACGAAGCCGGAACTTTCCCACAGAACGGGACTCAGTGTGGTGACAGTTGGCAGCCTTCTTGCGGAACTGATCCGGGAGGGCGAGGTGGAGGAAGCCGGTATGGCGCCTTCCGGCGGCGGCCGGCCCGGGCTCGTTTACCGGTATCGGAATGATTTCCGGTGCGCCCTGCTTCTTTATGGCCACCAGCGCAATAACCGGAATTTGATTCACGTAAGCGTCATCGATCTGGCTGGAACATGTCTCTGGCGGAAGGATGAGTATTACGATGAGATTACAGTCAGCTGCTTTGACGCAGTCCTCGACGAGGCGGTCGGACTCTTTCCGCAGACGGGGCTTCTGGCATTCGGTCTTCCCGGAGAGGCGGTTGACGGGGTTATTACTATCTGCGATTATGAGCGCATTTCCGGGGATGACTTCCTGCGCCGTTACAGGGACCGATATGGAATTCCGGTAATATTTGAAAATGATGTGAATGCCATGACGTACGGCTGCTGCGGTCCGGAGTTTGAGGAAGGTTCTGTGGCCGGAATCTATTTTCCAAGGCTTTACCCGCCTGGCGCCGGGCTGGTGCTGGATGGGAAAATTTATTACGGGACCGGTCATTTTGCGGGGGAGATTATGAAGCTGCCTGTGCCGGAACCGTGGGGAGAACTGGATTACGGGGACGGGGAACGGGTCCTTAAGATGCTGAAAGCAGTCCTCGCGATTTTCTGCTGCGTCGTGGCGCCGCGGCGGCTGGTGCTGTATGGAGATTTCTTTACAGAAGGCATGGAAGCGGCTCTAAAAGCCGGGTGTGAGGAACTGCTGGAAGGAAGATACGAGATGGAGATTGCAGTGAAAGAAAATCTGGAACACGATTATGAGGCCGGTATGGTACGGCTGGCATTGGAAGCACTGTCAGAACAGATGGATTAAGGAGGAGATACCAGTGAATCAGAAAGAGAGAATGTTAAAAGAACTGCCGTATAAGGCGTGGATGGACGGACTTGATGAGGAGAGAAAGAAATGCAGAAAACTCATTTACCATTATAATAACCTTCCGCCGGAAGCGGAGGAGGAGACGGACCGGACCATCCGGGCTATCCTGGGAAAGACGGGAAAAAATGTATGCGTGGAAGCGCCGTTTCACTGCGACTATGGCTGGAATATCGAGGTGGGGGAAAATTTTTACACAAACTATAATTGTACCATCCTCGATGTGGCAAAGGTGGTGATTGGCGATAATGTGATGTTTGCGCCCAATGTAGCCGTCTACACGGCCGGCCACCCGATTCACCCGGATTCCAGAAATTCCGGTTACGAGTACGGAATTGGCATTACGATTGGCGACAACGTGTGGGTTGGCGGAAATACGGTGATTAATCCGGGCGTACATATCGGAAACAATGTTGTCATCGGATCCGGGAGTGTGGTGACGAAGGATATTCCGGATAACGCCATAGCGGCGGGAAATCCGTGCAGAGTTCTCCGGTATCTGACGGAGGAGGACAGGAAGTATTACTTTAAAGATCGGGAGTTTGATGTGGAAGATTATTGACAGGGAAAACGTGGAGAGAACAGTCTTACCTTAAGAAAAGAACGGCTGGCGGAGATGTATTTGCATCCGCCGGCTTTTTTCATCCCGTGGACTGAAAAAATGGCGGTAAATTTTTGCGTCATAATTTGTCCCACCTGACATATATTGAGGTAAGAGGTAAGGAGGGATAACGTTGGAGAGGAAAGACGAGCTTATTAAAATATTTTCGAAGAATATCAGGGAGATTCTGAGCAGGCTGGCAGTGAATTTCGATGAGGTGCAGGAAATCCATCTGCGGGTGGCGGCTCCGCTTCTTATCGTATATCAAAATGAGGAATATTATTTAAACCACCGGGGGGAATTAAGCCGTGAACCTGAGGACGCGTACGTGGTGACGCGCAGCGAACTGCGGGAGACGATGGAATATATGAGCAATTACTCCCTGTATGCGTTTGAGGAAGAAATGAAACAGGGATTTTTGACGATACAGGGTGGGCACCGGATCGGGATTGCGGGGAAGACGATTCTCGATGAGTCGGGAATCAGGACGATGAAATATATTTCTTTTATCAATGTCAGGCTGTCCCACCAGGTCAAGGGGTGCGCCTCGCCGGTATTGCCGTACCTTTATCATGACGGAGAGATTCTACATACCCTGATTATTTCGCCTCCGAGATGCGGGAAGACGACGCTGCTGCGCGATTTAATCCGGCAGATATCAAATGGGACGAAACTGCATCCGGGAGTGACTGTGGGGGTCGTGGATGAGCGGTCCGAGATCGGCGCCTGTTTTCAGGGAGTGCCGCAGAATGAGCTGGGAATCAGAACCGACATTCTCGACTGCTGTCCGAAGGCCCGCGGGATGATGATGCTGATCCGCACGATGTCACCGCGGGTCATAGCGGTTGATGAGATCGGCTGCCGGGAGGATTTGGAGGCCATGGAGTACGTCATGAACTGCGGCTGTAAGCTGATTGCAACCGTCCATGGGGCGTCTATCGACGATATCAAACAGAAGCCGGTGCTGAGAAAACTGGTGGAGGAACGCATTTTTGAGCGGTATGTCGTGCTGAATAATCACGGGCAGATCGGCCATATCGATCAGATATACGATTCCCGGGGGACGCAGCTTTTCCGGGCGGAGGTGCACCGGCTGGGGGAATATGCGGAAAAAAGGGAGTGCATCGCGTATGGTTAATACAATTTTGAGACTGTGCGGTGCATTTCTCGTGGTTCTTGCCAGTTCGGGTCTTGGCATCTATATGGCGGGGCAGTGGAACGAACGGCTTAAGACGGTGGAACAGCTCCGCAAAATGGTATTTCTGCTGAAGGGCGAGATCGTGTACGCCCATTCTCCGCTGACGGAAGGCTTTGAAAGAACCGGGAAAAAGGGGGGCGGAAAGATGGGAGAGCTGTTCCTCCGTGTGGCAGAGCGGATGGAATCGCAGCAGGGGGAACCGTTTTATGCAATCTGGCAGGAGGAGATCGACAGGCTGCCGAAAACAGTCTGTCTCTCCGGGGAGGATAGGCAGAATTTGAAGGGGCTGGGGGAACACCTCGGCTATCTCGATTTGGACATGCAGGAGAGAACGATTCTTCTGTATCTGGAACAGCTGGATCTGACAATCGATTACCTGAGAGAGCATAAGCAGGAGAAGAGCCGTCTCTACACCAGCCTTGGTGTGATGGGCGGCCTGTTCCTGACGATAATCATGTATTAAGGAGGACGGCATGGGGGTCAATCTGATATTTAAAATAGCGGCGGTTGGAATCCTGGTTTCCGTCATTTGCCAGGTTTTAAAACACAGCGGGCGGGAAGAACAGGCATTTTTGACGAGCCTGGCGGGGTTAATCCTGGTGCTGTTCTGGCTTGTCCCTTACATCTACCAGTTGTTCGAGACGATTAAAAATTTATTTGCACTGTAAATGTGCAGGGGAGAAGATGGAAATATGACAGTAGTGACCATTGCCGTGGCGGGTATCATAGCAGTCCTCCTGGCGGTTACACTTAAAGGGATGAAAAGTGAGTATGGAATCTATTTAGTGATGGCGGCCGGCTTTTTTATCTTCTTTTACGGGGTGGGAAAACTCTCTGCCATCCTGGAATCCATCAGGCAGGTCCAGTCCTGCATCAAAATAAATAGCGTATATTTATCCACGCTGATAAAAATGATCGGGATTACCTATGTGGCGGAGTTTGCCTCGGGGATCTGCAAGGATGCCGGATATGGCGCCATCGGGACTCAAATTGAAATTTTCGGAAAGCTGTCGGTTCTGGCGGTCAGTATGCCAATCCTGTTGGCGCTGATTGAAACTTTACAGGTATTTTTATCATGAGCGGCAGATGGTTTTGTATTCTGCTTGGACTGGCACTGTGGGAGGCGTTTTTATTTCCGATTGGGGCCATGACGAGCCAGGCGGCGGAGAGCGGGGCGGAATCCGCGGCGTATGCCGGTGCAGAGACAGACGTTTCTCTCGACTTGGACCAGTACGATTTATCGGAAATCCAGCAGTTTCTCAATGGACAGGCCGCTGACGGCTGGAATCTCTCTTTTAAGGATATGATGAAGGACATAATGGCCGGGCGTCTGGAAAATGTCATGGAACGGATAGGAGGCAGCATCAGGAACGCCCTCTTTTCTGAGGTGAAAAACAACGGGTATATGATGGGGCAGATTATGATTCTGGGGATTATCGGCGCGGTGTTTACTAATTTTTCCAGTATATTTACGGGAAGCCAGATCTCGGAGACGGGATTTTTTGTGACGTATCTTCTGCTCTTTACCTATTTAGCGGCCAGCTTCTTTACCAGTATTACCATTGCCGGGAAAGTCGTGGGGCAGATTCTTGGATTCATGAAAGCGCTGATGCCGGCATTTTTCCTGGCGGCGGCATTTGCGGGAGGGAGTGTCTCGGCGGCAGCGTCGTATGAATTTACCCTGATGGCAATTACGGTGGCGCAGGCAGTCTCGGCCCAGCTTCTGCTTCCCATGACGAAGGTGTACGCTCTCCTCGTCATGGCGGGCCATGTGGCAAAAGAGGACCTGCTTTCCAAACTGACAGACCTGCTCTCCTCGGCAATCTCCTGGATTCTGAAAACGATGGTTGGAATCGTGCTGGGCTTCCATCTCATCCAGGGGCTGGTTCTTCCTTACGTGGATTCCATGAAAACGGGCGCTGTGCAGAAATTGATCGGGATTATCCCGGGAGTGGGACAGGGGGCGAATGCCGTCACCTCCATGATTATCGGTTCCGGCGTCCTTGTAAAAAATACCATGGGCGCGGCGGGAGTGGTGATTCTGCTGGTCATCACCCTGATTCCCATGATGAAGCTGATGATCCTGATGGTGCTGTATCAGTGTGTGGCGGCGGTATTGCAGCCGGTCTGTGATAAGAGGATTGTCTCCTGCATCTCTGATATGGCGAGGGGGCATAAACTCCTTTTATCCATCTCGGCCTCGGCCATCCTTCTCTTTGTGGTGACCATCGCCGTCGTCTGCGCTTCTACAAATATCTTGTATTATACGGGGTGACGGGATGGAAGAATTATACGAGTGGATCAGAAATATCACATTTTATCTTATTTTTATGACTGTAGTGGGAAATCTCCTCCCCAATAAGAAGTATGAGAAATATTTCCGGCTGTTTGCCGGGATGGTGCTGATACTGCTGGTATTAAAGCCATTTACCGGAGGGCTGCGGCTCGACGATAAGCTGGCATACTATTTCGAGGCCATTACGTTCAAATCAGAGGCGTCGGAACTTACGTCAGAACTTTCGGAGATGGAAGAAAAGCGGCTGGTTAGTATGATAAGGCAGTATGAGGAGGCGGTGGAAACGGATCTGACCCAGATGGCGGATTCTTCCGGCTTTGAGTGCGAAAAGGCGGAGGCGGTGATTGAGAAGGATGAAGCTTCAGAAAAATTCGGCCGGGTTATTTCCGTTTATCTGCTGCTTTCGTCCAGAGAGGAGGGAAAGGGAAATGGCGGGGCGGCGGAACCGGTCCGCGAAGTGGAGCGGGTGGATCCGGTGGCGCCGGTACAGGTGGAGCTGGACCCGTCAGAACAGGCGGCCGAGGCTGCCGTAAGGAGTCCGGAGGAGAATGTGAAATTGAGTGGTCTTCGGAGACGCATTTCTGAATATTATGATTTGGAGGAACGGGACATTGAAATTCAACTGGAAAATGGGGAAAGATAAATGGCTGATTCTTCTGGCGGTCGGCCTGATTATCCTGATTCTGACATTTCCGTCCGGTTCAGGGGCGAAAAAGGGCGGGGAGGTAAAGCCGCAGACGACGGCTGAACTGAGAGAGGGGCTTGTCACAGAGCCGGGCGAGGCGGTGACAACGGCGGCGAAGGCTGAGAGGACGTATGAGGAGCAGTTGGAACAGCGTGTGAAGCAAATCCTGAAAAATGTGGACGGGGTGGGCACGGTCGATGTGATGATCGTCTTAAAATCGTCGGAGGAGAAGGTTCTACGGGTGGACAGAAATACCTCCGACTCGTCCACGGAGGAGGTGGACAGCGGGGGAGGCACCAGGAAAATTTTGAGTTCAGAGCAGCAGGAGAGTACCATTTTAACCGGCCAGGGGGAAAATACGGCGCCGATTGTGGAGAAGGAGCTGAGGCCGGAGATTGAAGGAATCATCATCAGCGCCCAGGGCGGAGGAAGTCCCACTGTAAAAGCTGAAATTTCCGGGGCCATGGAAGCATTATTTGACTTACCGCCACACAAAATAAAGGTATTAAAGAGGGTGGAATAAAACCTGGTATGATTCCTTTCCCGATTTGCTGCGATATTGCAACCCTGTTTTTCCTTTTTAAACACCTGTCGGAAGATGGGTGTTTTCTTTTGTCAGAATTTCGTGTATGATGTAAGAAAAGACAGGCAGGCGAGATGCCATGGAAGGTATCGTTCAATGTTCGTCCAGGGTAACACCCGGAGCATTCGAATATGACAGGGTGGGAGGTTTCGAGGATGGGATTGTTTGGGGAGAGAGAAAGCTGTTCTATCTGTGGTGGGATGAATAGGGTTAAGCAGATCGCAGATGGGTATGTTTGTAAAGATTGTATTTCAAAATGCGGAGTTTGCTTATTTACACTTTCGTGGAAAAATATTTATCTAAAGCAGGTAAAGGATGCAATTTATGATAACAAGATAAATCAGGAGAGAGGCAGGGTATTTCACGAGACAAAAATAGTAGAAAAAGAACTTTTTGTTGATGAAAGGAACAGACTGTGGAGACTGAAATCCTATGGAAAACTGTATTTTTTGTTTGACGATATCCTCAGCTATGAATGCAAAAAAACGAGACAAGCGTTTGGAAAGTAGGAGTGGGAAGCGCGTTAGTCGGAGGATTATTATTTGGAGGCGTTGGCGCTATTCTGGGAGGATTGTCTGGTTCCAGACAGAAAGAAGAAATAAATGAATTTACAATTGTTATAAATACGAAAAATAATTCATTTCCAAAAGTAAGTATTAATCTGTTACCAACTGGTAAAGTAAAATCTGATTCTGTCCTTTTTAAATCCTATTGCGAGAAGGCTCAAAAAATAATGCTTGAGTTGGATCTCATGAGTGGGGAGAAAAACAAAGTTATAGTTAATGACAGTGAGAATGAATCACTGACAGATGAAATTTTAAAATATAAGAATTTATTAGACATGGGAGCGATTACCCAGGATGAATATGATGCAAAGAAAAAACAGCTATTAGGTTTATGAAAGAGTAGACTGAAGCACCCGGAGAAATCCAGGTGCTTTTGTTGTGCCTGTTTATAAATGAAAAGAGATTGATCATATCCTCCTTTGAGGATTAGAGCCGGAATAGTCGCAGCAGTTGCAACATCACAACTTTGATTCAGGAACAGTCCCGGGCCTTTTTCTATATGATATACTAAAAAGGACAAGGTGAGATTATGAGAGATATCACATTATGCCATCCGCGTTTACAAACGCTGTCAGAACAGCTGATAGAGGAGTGTAATAAGCAGGGACTGAAGATTAAGTCAGGGGAGACGCTGCGCACTGTGGCAGAGCAGGACGCTCTGTATGCTCAGGGCCGGACGAAACCGGGGGCAATTGTGACCAATGCGCCAGGAAACAGTTATAGTTCCTATCATCAGTGGGGAACCGCTTTCGACATTTTCAGAAACGATGGATCCGGCGCTTACAATGAATCCGGAAACTTCTTCGGCCGTGTCGGCGCCATCGGCGTCTCCATCGGACTGGAATGGGGTGGGAACTGGAAATCAATTGTGGACAGACCGCATTTCCAGCTGCCGGACTGGGG
>CAUEKH010000016.1 GCA_959018155.1 uncultured Hungatella sp. | reverse complement strand
TGAGATCAACTGCGTATCGGAAACTCTGGTCCCGACCATGCTTCAGTTTCTCCAGTGCAAGACCTTTGGTAACCACCAGATTCCGGAAGGCTGGATCATCGTTGCGGCCGGAAATCCGCCGGAATATAATAAATCCGTCCGGGACTTTGATGTGGTTACTCTCGACCGTATCAAGATGATCCATGTGGAGCCGGATTTGGGCGTGTGGAAGGAATATGCCTATGAGCAGTCCATTCACCCGGCAATTCTTTCGTATCTCAATACGAAGCCGGATTCCTTCTGCCGGATTGAGACGACGGTGGACGGTAAACTGTTCGCAACGCCGAGAGGCTGGGAAGATTTGTCGCGCCTCATCGAAGTGTATGAAAAAATAGATAAGCCGGTGGACCGCGAGGTGATCGGGCAGTACATCCAGTTCCCGAAAATCGCGAAGGATTTCGCCAATTACCTGGAACTCTATTATAAATACCAGGATGATTACCAGATTGAGGAAATTCTTTCAGGCACAATCAGGGAGAGTCTCTGTAACCGGCTTAAAAGGGCGCCATTTGATGAGAAGCTGAGCGTCATCGGGCTGATTCTGTCGAGGCTGAACCAGGGATTTAAGGAAGTCATCCGGAACGGGGAGCGGACGGAACTGCTGCTTGGTGAACTGCAAAAACTGAAGGGTGGAGAACCCGGGATAACCGGTCTCGGGGCTCTGCGGCAGGAATTTCACAAAAACCGGGAACACCTCCGGGAATCGGGGCTGCTGACGCGCCAGAGCGATTATCTCCACCGAGATGTGGAAATAATACTGGAACGCTATGAAAAGATAATAAATGAGGAACGCCGCACACAGGAACTGTCAGAAGACGGGGAATGGGATCGGATTAAGAGTATGTTTGCTGAGGAAAGCCGGGCCTATGAGACTTCTCTCAAAGAAACCGGGACGATGCTGGAATTTGCCTTTGATTTTATGGAGGCGGCTTTCGGGGACAGCCAGGAGATGGTGGTATTTATCACGGAACTGAATACGGGCCGGTTCAGCGTACAGTTTTTGCAGGAGTACGACTGCGAGCGGTATTTTCAGTACAACGAAAGACTGCTGTTTCAGAACAGAGAGGACGATATTAAAACAAGAATAGATAATCTGGGCAGATAATGTATAAAATCCCATAAACTTCTCCATAATAATGACAGAAAAGGAGGTAGTGCCATGGGAAATAAAGCATTGGACTACACAGCCCTGACAATCGCCATTATCGGAGCGGTAAACTGGGGGCTGGTAGGTTTCTTCAATTTCAATCTGGTGTCATTTCTTTTCGGCAGCATGTCATGGATTTCCAGAATCGTGTATGCGCTGGTAGGAATCTGCGGGTTGTACTTACTCACCTTTTATGGTCGCTCAGAAGTAAGTACAGAGAGATAATTAAAAGGAATACAGCAAAACAGAAAAACAGACAAAACAGGAGAATTCACCGAATGACCGGAAGGCCAGGCGGGGGTTCTCCTGTTTTTCTGAAATTTTCTGTTACGGATTTTTACGAAAACAATATCAGGTATAATTGGCGTCCATGAAGTTCCAGGCGTAAAGTCCTTGTTTCACCAGCTGCGCCTGTGTTATACTGAGATAACAAGATGAACGAAAGCAAAGGGAGGTTTACCATGTTCTTTATCTGTGGAATCAGCCAGGGAAAGAAGATGCTGGATATGGAGAAGGCCGTTATATGCAGCCAGTGCGGGGCGTTCGGGCGGTATCAGATTTTTATGACCTATTCTTATTTCAGCCTGTTTTTTATTCCGCTTATCAAATGGAACCGTCGCTATTACGTGCAGATGTCCTGCTGCAATGCTGTCTATGAACTGAATCCGGATACCGGCAGTAAGATTGCCCACGGTCAACTGATGGAGATTCAGGAAGGCGATCTGACCCTTCTGACGGAGGGAAACGGCAACCCTTATACGAACAGGAAGCATTGCAGCAACTGCGGGTACGAGACGACGGAAAATTTCGTGTTCTGCCCGATGTGCGGGAGACATCTGGAATGAGGAAGGAAATGACTGTCATGAAATATGGTATGCGGCGTCTTCGGCCCCGTCTCTGCCAGGCAGTTCTTCCCTCTGTATGGTCCTGTCTCCATACTGTTTCGGAGTCATTCCGGTCACTTTAACGAATGCCCTGTAAAACAGAGAATAATCGGAAAATCCAACGAGATTGCTGACTTCGCCTGCGTTCATTCCATGGGAAATCATGGTTTTAGCGTGGGCAATTCTTTCGTTTAAGAGACAGGTATGGATGGTAAAACCGGTATATCGTTTGAATTCCCGCATCAGATGGTATTTGCTGATGTAGAACCGTTCAGAGATAGTATCGACAGTTAAAGGTTCCATATAATGGTCACGGATGTATGGGACAATTCTGCGTATGGTGTGGAGAGCGGTACAGGATGAGTCAGCAAAACTTTCTGGTTTTTCTGAAATCCGCTCTGATTCAGAAGTTTTTGTTTCCCTTGTTTCGGCGCGGTCTTTCGGGCTGTGATTCTGATATACACGGCGTATGGTGAGAAGGACTTCGTAGAGCCAGGAATATTTTAAAAGACGCAGAGATTCCGGATTCTCCTCATACCAGACATAGATTTTTCGGAAAAGCCGGCTGAAGGCGTCGGACTGTTCTGCGGTCAGAATCCGCAATTGTTCCTGTTTTACAGCCTCAAACATCGGGAACTTCTCCTGCAACTTCAGGGTATTTAAATAATTACAGAAATTTTCCCAGTCAACCGAGAGAATCAGGGCGGGAAACTGCAACAGGGAAGAATTGCCGTTCATCTGTGAAACTTCAGGCAGTTTTTCCAGAAGAGAAAAGGAATCTATGGAAAACGAGGTTCCTTTAGAAGTATAGAATACGAAGCGGCAGCCAGACTGGCCCGGAAAGGAAATCCGCGGGCTTTTCTGACCGTCGTACCGGCAGATGGTAAATAAAGGATCCAGTATACTCTTCGTTATTTCGTACATAGCGTTTCCTCCCGTCACACAGATGAATCAAATCTGTATCTTTCTAGCGATGGTGCAGTGCCGTATAGTTTCCAAGTTCATCAATTCCACCACACTTTAAATCCCTTTCACGTTTTTCTTTTTCTTTCTGCATCTTATATTCATAGATTGCTTTTTCTTCCTCAGTCAGTTGAACAGTTTTGCTGCTGTATACTTTTAATTTGTTCTTTTTACTCATTATCATTTCTCCCGGGTAAGTAATATAAATTTTTTATCTGCGCATGATAATGTAGCCGTATCTGCTCTTATTGTAGCGGAAAACAGGGATCGGACTATAGAAAAATAATCAGGTTATTTAAGGAAAATAATCAGGAAATTCGTATAATCCGTTTGTGATGAACAGGCAGTGACCATGGTATAATGGAAACAATCGGAGGCTGATATTCATGAAGATAAGGTGTAGGAAATTGAATGGTATGAGAAAATTTAAGGAAAAAATATGTAAATCCGTGGTTCTTCTATTTCTGTTGTCTGGATTATTTTTGGTTGCCGGCTGCGGCCATAAAGCATCTGAACCGGTTGAAACGGCCGGACCCGCTCCTGTTACCCTGGATTTCTATACCTGGAAGGATGAGGAGAGTTACATGAAGGAACTGGCCAGACGTTACATGGACAGTCACGAGGGGATTGTGGTGACGGTTCATGCGCTACCGACCTATGAGTACCGTCAGTCCCTGGAAATCAGTTTAAACGGCAGTAAGCCGATTGATGTCTATGCCTCCAGCAAACCGTCAATTGGCGCGATCAATCAGGAGAAAGGATATGCGTTTGATTTGACCCCTTATCTGGGAGAAGGAGATACGGACGGTTATGGGGAATGGTTTGATGATTTGAAACAGGAAGAGAAGTTTTTTATGCTTCCCTACCGTATGAGTTCCTGGGTAGTTTATTATAATAAAAAAATATTTGATGAATTTAACCTTCCATATCCTAAGGAGGGCTGGACCTGGGAGGAATATACGGAGACAGCCAGGCAGCTGACCAGAAAGACAGCCGATGGGAGGCAGATCTACGGTTCCATGAGTTTCGATTTAAATGGGACGTGGTGGCGGACACCAGCCAGGACGACGGGAAAGGAAGATCCCCTCGATGCAGAAGGACTTTTGCAGCTCAAACGGGCAGCGGAATGGAGTTATCAGATGGCTTATGAGTACCATGCACAGCCAAAGTATACAGATTTTACGAGTGTGGACAGCCAGGACTACAACCGGGAGTTTTTAGAAGGAAATTCCGGGATGTATTTTAACGGGGAATGGTGCCTCCCTATCTTAAATGACGCAGTAGAAGAGAAGGGATCTGATTTTGAGTACGATGTCGCGCCTATGCCGCACTGGGCCGGAGAGGAGGAGTACTCGGTGGCAACCGCTGCGGTTGTGCAGGTGGCGGCTAAATCAGAGCATCCAGAAGAGGCAGTGGATTTTGTTAAATTTATCTGCGGAGAAGAGGGAGCGGCGATTCTTGCGGAAAAGAGCCTGATTCCGGCCTGGAATTCCCCGGAAATCCGGCAGATATTTAAAAATTCTCTGATTATGCCGGAACACGCTGATTATTTTTTCAGCGACAATAAAATCTCTCAGATCCTGCCTGACAAGAACTATGAAGAGGCGCTTGATATTGTCAGAAAATATGTCAACCAGTACCTTCTTCAGGAGATTTCCTCTGACCAGGCATTTCTGAGCATTGAGGAAGAGTTCGCGGAGAAAGGGCTGAAACAGGAAAAATGAAAAAGAGATCCATTACAAAACGATTCCTGACGTACATAATCTGTGTGATTGTGGTATCGAACGTGATCCTGTTCGGGCTCAGCTATTATATTACCTTTAAAACGATGGAAAAACAGATTGTGAATTCCAGCCGTAACCTGATGGAGAGCAATATAATCCTGCTGAACCGATATTTTCAGGAGATTGACAACCTGGCGGATTCCGTCATTTATAACGCTGATTTATGTGCCGTCCTGAAAAATAAAAAGGACAGTACTGCGGATATCCAGCTTATTAATAACATCGAAAGGATTTATTACCACTCGAGGGAGGATTTGCGTCTGACACTCTATAAAGAAAATTCACCCAGAAATGCGTATACCATCTATGAGGGAAGTGGTACTACGGAGTGGGGAAATTTTAAGGATTCCCTCTGGTACAGGCGGTTGGAGGAAACCGGCCAGGATCGGGTCATCGTGACAAATAATTATGACAGCCGGGACACGGACGGAGAGCAGCAGTTTATCCATACGATTGTGTATCGGATTTACGATGCCTACAGCACAGATACGGTCGGGTATTTCCGGATCGATATGGATTTGAACATTCTGCGCGACTATTTCATTCCCGGATATGAAAATATTGATGGAACAGTTATCTTCGATGAGGACAATACAATTCTGTTCAGCGATAAGGAACCTGTGGTAATTCCGGAGGAAATTCTTGCCAATCTGGAGGACGACATTGGCTATTATCAGAATGATGAGGAACTGATTACCTACGGGATGGCAGAAAATGTAGGCTGGCGGATTGCGTTTTCTGTATCAAAGGATAAGCTGTACCAGCCTCTTAAACATATTGTAACGGTGTTTGGCCTTGTGCTGGCGGCTGTTCTCTGTGTTACGATAGCCGTTTCCGGAAAGCTGTTTACTATTGTGACGGAGAATTTTAAGCGGCTGCTAAAGGGGATGGAAGAGGTGAAGGCCGGAAATCTTTCCGCCCGCGTTCATGCCGAGCGGCAGGATGAGATTGGAGAACTGATTTCTGAGTTTAACGACATGGTCTGTCAGGTGGACGAACTGGTGGTAAAGGTGGAGAAGAACCAAATCCTGCTCAACCAGGCGGAAATCAAGGCACTCCAGCAGCAGATCAATCCGCATTTTATTTTTAATATCTTAGAAACAATTATGGGGCTTGCCAGTGAGGGAATGAACCGGCAGGTCATTAATGTGTGCCGCAGCATGAGCGCCATGCTTCGCTACAACATCACCTTCCAGAATCATACCAGACTGGAAAATGAAATTGCGCAGATGAAGAACTATGTGGATATCATTAAAGTCCGTTTTGAGGATCGCTTCGAGGTATTTTACGATATTGACGAGGAATGTATGGAAAATGAGATTGTGAAGTTTACACTCCAGCCCCTTGTGGAAAATGCGGTCAACCATGGACTGGGAAATATTTCCTCCGGAGGCATTATCCGGGTGCGCATCAAGAAAGAAGGAGAATGGGTTGCTATCAGTATCTATGACAATGGCTGCGGCATTGAAAAGGAGAAGCTGGAGGAGTTAAACCGGCAGATCCACGAAACGTTTGAAAATCCGCTGGAGTATATCGATCGCTATAAGAGCCTCGGCCTGATGAATGTCAATCTGCGCCTCCGCCTGTTCTTCGGAGAAAAATACCATATTGAACTGTTCAGCAGGGAAGGACGGGGAACGTGTATTTATATAAAAATACCGTATACTCCCTGTGTATGAAACGGGGAGGAGAGGCTGGAAATGAACCGGGAAATTCCGTGGTAGACCAGGCAGAGACAGGAGAAGGGAGAGAAAACCATGTACCGAGTGATGATTGTTGATGATGAAAAATACATCCGCCGCAGCATTATAAACCGGGTTGAATGGGGAAAATACGGGCTGGAGGTTGTCGGTGAGGCTGCAGATGGTGAGGAAGCCTATGCAGGAGTTCAGCTTTATCAGCCGGATATCATTCTGGTGGACATCCGGATGCCAGTGTTAGACGGGCTTGGGCTGATTAAACTGCTGGCGGAGGAACATAGTCAGATTCGTGTAATTATCTTAAGCGCATACCAGGATTTTTCCTATGCGAAGAAAGCTATCCAGCTGGGGGTGGAAGATTACCTTTTAAAGCCAATAGATGAGCTGGAACTGGAACAGGTGCTGTTAAAGATTATAAAAGAACTGGACAGCGAGGAAAAACAGATCACAGCCCCGGTACTCGATTTGGCGCACTGGAACAGAGCGGGATTTACAGGCAGTAAATTCTTATTTACCGCGTTCTGGCTGCCTGGAATTTATGAGGAAGCCCGGTGGAAACTGGCTGTCGGGAGTTTATACGAGGTGATAAAGCAGGTCAGTTTCAAAGAAATCCAGCTGCTGGATCTGTATGAGGTCAGGACTGAAAATTCGGAGAACTGCGTACTGTTTTTGTGGAATTCCGATCGGTTGAAGCCTGATACGGTGTACCGGCTGCTTTTATCCATTGTGGAGATGGCGGGCGGACAGTATCCGGGGGTGAAAGCCGGAATGACTCCGGTATTCCAGGATTTGGCGGAAGCGGGAAAGATGGCTCTGCGCGCGGTGCAGATATTAAAATACAAGATATTTATGCCCGAAACCGTGGTATTTGACAGCCATTTTATCACCAGGGAGGACAGCCGGGAGTTTCTGGAGGCGAGACAGAGGATTTCTGTGCTCTATAATATTTCTATCAGGGAAGAGTACAGGAATCTGAAGGAGGTGACAGAACACTTTCTGGAAGACTGCCTTATGAGAATCCGGCAGGTCAGGGAGCTGGAGTATCTCGTTGATGAACTGATGGTGGTTTTGCGCGCAGTAGCGAAGAAAACAGGAAACCATTATGATGTCAAACTCCTTTTCCATGATTTCCGCAGACAGGACTACTTGCTGGAATATGAAAATCTGGAATCTCTGGTGGATGGTATCAGGGAAATTGTTAAAACAATTCTGGGATTTCAGGTTGCCAACAGCAGTAAAGATGTCACAAAGGCAATCCGGGAGTATATCCAGACACATTTTATGGAAAACCTGACCACCAGGACAATTTCTGAAAAATTCCATCTGAATTCCACGTATCTCTCAACTCTTTTTAAAGAGAAAAGCAATATGACGCTGACTGCCTACATTGAAGGAATCCGGATGGAGAATGCCAAAGAACTGTTGAAGAATGAAGGACTATCCATTGCGGATGTGGCAGCGTCGGTGGGATATCTTGATACGAATTATTTTGGAAAGGTGTTTAAGAAGTACAGTGGGATAACTCCGGGACAGTACCGGAGTGGACATGGAACCGGGCAGCAGGATTTGAGCATAAAATAAGCAGGTTATGCAAGGCAGAAAGCATTTTTTGAAATGGGCTTTCCTGTAGATATTTTATAGAATAAGTTAAAAATAGCCGGGGCTGGTGTCTTGGAATCAGGCTATTGCAATTAGCGGAGAAAGAGGTGGAGAGATGAGAGAAGTAATGATTTTAAAAAACGGCTGGAAATTTACGGATGCCCCGATTGAGGGAGGAGAGACCTTTCCCTGTTCTGAGGCAGAGATGAAAAATGTGATGATTCCTCATGACTGGGCCATATCGCGTCCGTTGAATCCTGATATGGAGTTTGGCTGTCCGCAGGGATTTTTCGACAGAGCGGGAATTGGCTGGTACAGAAAGCATCTGAATCTGGAGAAAGTAAAAGCCAGCTGTCAGTATTTCCTGATTTTTGATGGTGTGTATGAGAATGTGACGGTCTGGGTCAATGAGAAATGCGCAGGCAGGCACCGCTATGGGTACAGTGGATTTAAACTGGATATAACAGAACTGGTAAGGGAAGGGGATAATCTCGTTGCAGTCTGTGTTGACAATTCCAACTCTTATCCGGACCGCTGGTACAGCGGCGCCGGAATATACCGCAGAGTGAAGCTGGAAATAGTTCCTGATTGCCATATCGTGTCAGAAGAGGTGCGGGTATCGGCATGGCTGGCTGGAAATGACGGAATTGTGGAAGTGGAAGTTCCCATTACCTTTGGTGAAAATGGAGTAGCAGGGGAAGCGGTAACCGCAGGCGCTGCAAAAATGCGAAGCGTGAAAGTAGAAGTGTGGAAAGATGGGGAGGCTATCTGCGCTGAGGAAGCTTCTGTGAAACATGAGCAGGATACTGCAGAAGAAACGGCGGTGGGGTCAACAGAATTTCCAATGAAACTGACGATTCCTTCTGCCGATTTGTGGGATGACAAAACCCCACAATTATATACTGTTTCCATCAGCCTGACAGACTGTGAGGGAGAAATCGACAGAATTACGAGGCGTGTCGGTTTCCGCACTGTAACGTGGTCTCCTGGTACTGGAATGACAGTCAATGGAAGAGGTGTTAAGCTGAAGGGGGTCTGCCTTCACCATGACGGAGGCTGTCTGGGAGCCGCGGTTACGGCCGGAACCTGGAGACAGCGTCTCCTTCTGCTCAAGGATATGGGCTGTAATGCCATACGGACCAGCCACAATGTTCCGGACGAGATTCTGATGGACCTCTGTGATGAGATGGGCTTTTACGTACTCGATGAATTCGTCGATAAATGGAAGGATGGTTCTTACGGCCGGTATTTTGAGGAAGACTGGAAGAGCGATCTGGATTATATGGTCAGGAGGGACAGACACCGCCCGTCTGTGGTGATGTGGAGCGTGGGAAATGAGGTGGATCGTCAGGGAAGCCCATTTATGCTGGATATCTTACATATGCTGGTACAGGAGGTGAAACGGCTTGACGGAACCAGGCCGGTTACCTGTGCTTTAAGCCCTCATTATGCCGACGATGACAGGAAAGAATGGCTGGAATTAGAAGAGCGTCTCGATGCGATTGTCAGGATTTCCAGAGAAGTTGATATTTTATCCTTAAACTATCAGGAACAGTGGTACGAACTGCTGCATGAGAGGATTCCGGAAAAATTGATCCTTGGTACTGAAATCTATATGTTCTTCAAGGGGCATGAGAAACAGTATATGAACTATTCCATGGACACTCCGTGGATGGATGTGGAACGCAATGACTATGTGGTCGGAGGGTTTGTCTGGGCCGGGATTGATTACCTCGGCGAGTCTATGGCTTATCCGGCTAAGGGCTGGGGCGGTTCCCTGATTCGCACGAACCTTGTGAAGAAGCCGGTAGCCTTTTTATGGGAAAGCTACTGGTCTGATAAACCCATGGTCTATTTTGCGGTTCAGGACTATACACTCCAGGATGATTTGTCAAGAGAGCACTGGAGCTGCCCGCGGCTGGCGCCGCACTGGAATTTTGAACAGTATGGCAGGACTGTTATTCCCTATATGATTTTTACCAACTGCGAGGAAGTGGAGGTTTATCTCAATGATGTAAGATATTATGTCAGAAAGCCTAAAGAGTGCGAAGGCCGGATTATAACGGGGTTCCTGCCATATGTGCCGGGGACCGTCCGGGTGGTTGGAGTGAAAGACGGTAAGGCGGAATGCGAGTATACCGTACGAACCGCAAAAGCGGCAGCAGGACTTTCCGTGGAAATCCAGACGTTAGAGGGTGAAAAGGTAATTCAGACAGGGCAGACGGCTTTGACAACTCAGGCAGTTCAAACTGCACATGTGACGCGGCTGGAAATTGCAGAACCGCAGATTTCGGCAGATGAGGAATCCGTCATATATGCCCTGGTATCTGCCGTAGATAAGGACGGAACCGTCTGCTTTAAGGAAAATGCCCTGCTTCACGTCTCGGTA
The DNA here is from genome assembly GCA_959018155.1 of uncultured Hungatella sp. Taxonomy (GTDB): domain Bacteria; phylum Bacillota; class Clostridia; order Lachnospirales; family Lachnospiraceae; genus Hungatella. The sequence goes on along the minus strand of CAUEKH010000016.1, from coordinate 6,945 downwards.
GAAGGCCCCGCGGTTTTAGCAGGAGTTGATAATGGGGATTTACTGGATACGGCTTCATACCAGGCAGATACGGTGCGGCTTTCCTGGGGGAAGGCGGCTGTTGTATTAAAATCGACTGGGGAGGCGGGAAGAGTTGTTCTGACGGTCAGAGCGGATGGGCTTCCCGAGGTAAGGAATACGATTGTAATAAAATAGTATAACAATCATAGATGAGAAACAGATGAAAAAAGAGGCTGTTGCACATAAGTGTGATTCGTTCCCTGGTAGTAGGGCACCGGAGTACACTGTAGTGTGACAGCCTCTTTCCTGCATTTCAAAATTTTTCTCGTATAGTTTCGGGCAGATATTTACCTTTTTAGGCATTAACCTTCCCCCAATCTATAATTTTTTTGAGGTATGGATCAGCGCCATATTTCCCTTCCAGATACTGTTTGTCAAACCTGGCATCCTTACGGACCGATTCACCTTTTTCATTTTTAAATTCTACAAGAGAGTAGAGTAGAGAATTTTGGGCATTTCCTTTTGCAACGAACCATATTTCGTCTCTTCGGAATACTTCATTATTCATGGTAGATAAATCGTGTGAAGTAAAAATTAGCTGTGCTCCCTTTTGATTTATGTTCATGTCATTAAAGAGCATAATGACATGGCGCAAGAGTAACGGGTGGATTTTTGCATCCAGTTCATCAATGACTAATGTTGTCCCTGATAACAGGCTGTTGGCGATAAATGGCAGCAAGCCAAACAACTTTTTAGTTCCGCTGGATTCTTCGGACAGGTTCAGCTCAGCTTCAAAACCATTGACCATATGTTTCGTAAATACTTCGATCGTTTCATTTCCCTTATCTTCCACACGAAAATCAATGATATCTAAATCCATCTCCTGTATCATCTCAAGAACCAGATGTTTTACCGCTTCAGAAGTAGTGACAGCCAATTTTAATTCCTGTATGGGATTTCCATAATTGAGAAAATCAATTCCGTATTCGAACCAGTCAAGTACATCTTTGACCACATCATTTCTTCTATATGTGATTCCCAGATAAGATAGAAGAGGCAATGTTTCCGATAATTCATCGCTGATTTTTAATCTTCCAAAGATTCCTTTTAATTCGATTCCGTTTTCATCTCTGCAGAAAAGGGCAGCTTTTCTTCCTGTATCTAATTTAATTCGATCGAGGCTTTCATAAATGATAATATCTTTTTTTATCTTTAAGATATATCTGTATTCGGCCATGGCGGTGCGGAAAAATATTTCAAATTCGGTAGGCTTGTTCTTACTGCTTTCTGAAAAGGCGAAAGGTTCAATGGCAGCTTTTTTCATCTGATACAGATATTCTTCATTATCACTTGTAGCATACAGAGGACGCAATACCTTTGCTGACAGGGTATGAATGGCCTCTAAGACATTTGATTTTCCACCGCCATTAGGACCATAAATAGCGGATACAGGTAAAAATTGTTCTCCGTTTATGGTTTTAATGACTCGGTTTTCATGCTCAGAGATAGCAGTGGCCTGCATGTCAAATGTCACTTCATCGCGTATACTTTTGTAATTTTTAACTGTAAATTGACTTAGCATTGTATTTACCTCCAGTCCATGATTATATTATAGTCCTGAATAAATAAAAATACAATGATATTTGAGAAAAAATCTCAATTATATGGATAAAAATACAAAAATGGAATAACAGCATTTTTTGCAAACCCGCAAAGCAGGAAATGCTATTCGTTTTTACCTCCCCCATTTATATAATAGAACCATATCAACGGAACAGAAAAAACAATCATAAGGAGGTTGTATTTATGAAAAACTGGAGAAGATGGACCGCAGCAGTGCTGGCCGGAATGATGGCAGCGGGACTTACCGCATGTGGCGGCGCGGGCGCGCCGGCTGGGACGACAGAAGCCGGAGGCGCAAGTACGACGAAGGCAGAGTCAGAAGCCAAAGCCGGAGAAAACAAGGGGGCTGAGGGAGACAAGGTAACACTGGAATTCTACGCCTGGCTCGATGAAGAGGGGATTTTCACGAAGCTGACAGAGGAATACAAGAAGGACCATCCAAATGTTGATTTTAACCTGCATTTTGTGCCGACCAATGATTATGAGACGAAGCTGCTGACGGCATTTTCGGGAGGAGCCAATATTGACTGTTTTGCGGTGGCATCGGCCCCCAGCTTTGCTACTTATCAGGCAAAGGATCAGATTTACTGCATTGATGACCTGGTTGCAAAGAACGGAACTGACACGTCAGGCTTCCAGGCATCTTACGACGGACTGAAAGTAGATGGAAAAGCGTATGTGCTTCCGTATAAGACAAGTTCCTGGGTGGTCTACTACAACAAGGATATTTTTGATAATGCGGGCGTGCCATATCCTTCTGGTGACTGGACGTGGGAAGAGTATGCTGAGACTGCAGCGAAACTGACCAGCGGGGAAGGCATGGAGAAGATCTACGGTTCCTTAAATTATCAGCCTACCTCGACCTGGTGGAGAGTTCCGGCCAACACCAAGGGTTCTACGAATCCACTGGTGGAGGCAGAACTGGATGACTGGCTGAAGGCCGCTGAGTTCTGCAGGAAGCTTTCTGATGATGGATACCAGCCTCCTTACGCCGACAGAGCGAATGAGGCCGGAGCCGATTATACAGGCGCTTTCCTTCAGGGCAAATATGGAATGTTCTACAATGGTGACTGGGCGATTGAAATGTTAAATACAGCTATCAAAGAGGGGGAATCCATCAATTACGATATCGCGCCGATTCCTCACTGGGAAGGTGAGAAGCCGATGACGACAGGTACTCCCGGTCTTCTGATGATAGCGAAGAATTCCAGCCACCCGGAAGAGGCATTTGACTTTATTTCCTTCGCGACAGGAGAAAAAGGCGCGAAGATTCTCGTTGAAAATGACTACTTCCCGGCATGGTCCTCTGATGAGATCACCGCGGCTTATAAAGAGGGGAAAGAAAGCCCGGAGCATATCGAATATATTGTAAATCAGGAGATTTATCCGCAGGTTCCGTGTGACCCCGTATACAATACGGCCACGAATATTGTAAAAGAAGAGGTTTCCTTATATCTTCTGGGAGAACAGGAGATGGATAAGACAAAATCCATGATTATGGACCGGATCAAGAATGAGGTAAATGTTCAATAGAGTAAGGAAGAACGGTGTGAAATGCCGGCAGATTTGGACACTTACACTGCCGCTTGCCGGGGAGCAAGGAAATAGTGACAGCAGCCTGTACACAACGAGCCAGGCTGCTGTTTTTAGAAAATGGAGGTTGGCATATATGGAAGGACAGACAACGAAGAAACGTCCCAGCGCCTATTTACGGTCCCAGCGTCGGACAGCATGGTGCTTTTTACTGCCGAATTTTGTCGGCTTTATGATATTTATCGTCTATCCCGTAATTAAATCGTTTATCATCAGTTTCTTTAACTGGGATGGTCTGACGCAGAAACAGTTTGTGGGTCTTGGCAACTACATCCGGCTGTTCCAGGACAGCACATTCCAGATATCCTTCTGGAACAATATTCATTATACGCTGGTCACGGTTCCGCTCTCTATTATTTTTGGAATCCTGATCGCGTGCCTGATGAATGTGAAAATCAGAGGCATTAAATTTTTCCGGACCGTGTATTTCCTGCCGCAGGTCACGTCTATGATTGCCATAGGCATCGTGTGGACCACGATTCTGGCCAATTACGGGCCGATTAACCAGTTCCTTATGGAAATCGGATTAAAAAATCCGCCGATGTGGCTCTCTTCCACGACATTTGCCCTGATATCCGTGGAAATTGTGTCTATCTGGCGTTCTATGGGCTACAATGCTATCATTTTTCTGGCGGGCCTTCAGGGAATTAATCCGGAACTTTACGAGGCTGCCCGGATTGACGGAGCGAACCGGGTTAACTGTTTTTTCCGAATTACGGTTCCTATGCTGTCCCCCACCATCTTTTTATGTACGGTTATGCAGTTTATCAGTTCCTTCCAGGTATTTGATACGATTATGGCCATGACACAGGGCGGGCCGGGCCGGGCTACTAATGTGCTGACATACTACATTTACCAGAGGGCATTTGTGGACATGAGGTTCGGTTACGCGTCAGCGGTGGCTTACGTTCTGTTTGTCATCATACTTGTCATCACCCTGATTCAGTTTGTCGGTCAGAAAAAATGGGTCAATTATTAGGAGGGAAGCTGCGATGGAAAAACGTAAAATAAAGCTGTTTGACTGGGTTATCATGGCGCTTCTTTTATTGGTGGCATTAATCATGATATTCCCGTTTCTTTGGATGGTGCTGGGGTCTGTCAAGAGCAAGAGCGAACTGTTTGCCATGCCGCTTCAGTGGTTTCCGAAAACACCGGTGTGGAACAACTATAAACAGGTGGTAACAAAGGTTCCATTTTTCCAGTTCTATTTTAACACTGCTAAAGTAGCTGTGATATCAACAGCGGGCCAGGTGATTACATGCGCGCTGTCTGCGTATGCGTTCTCCAAGCTTCAGTTTAAAGGGAGAGACACGCTCTTTGTGCTGTATCTGGCAACGCTCATGATTCCAGGCCAGGTGACTATGATTCCGCAGTACGAACTGTTGAATAAAATCGGCCTGATGAATACCCATTGGACGTTAATCCTGCTTCGCTGGTTCAGTCCATTTGGCGTCTTCTTACTTCGGCAGTTTTTTATCAGCATCCCGGACTCCTTATTCGAGGCGGCCAGAATCGACGGCGCCGGAGAGGTGCGCATCTTTGCGGGAATTATGCTTCCGCTGTCAAAATCAGCGATTGCAACCCTGGTGACTCTGACATTCTTAAATTCCTGGAATGAATTTATGGGGCCGCTTATTTACTTAAATGATAAAGAAAAGTATACACTTCAGATTGGTATTCGCTACTTCCAGCAGATGTGGGGAACGGAATATACGCTGATTATGGCAGCGACAACGATGTCTCTGATTCCGATTGTGATCATCTACATCTTTGCACAGAAATATTTTATCGAAGGAATCGCGACCGCAGGTGTTAAGGGGTAAGAGAAAAATTATGATACGATGTTTTGATACACATGAGGTGCGTAAGACGGCAGAACTGAACGGTCTGTGGGAAGTTGAAATCCTGGAAGGGACTGGTTCGGTTACAGAAGAGGCGCATTTTACCATGATGGTGCCAGGCTGTGTGGAGTCGCTTCCCGGACTCGGAAATTTCCGGGGGAAATGTCGCTTTTCTAAAGAGGTAAGGCTGGAAAAAAACGGGCCGGTAAAATTGATTTTTTATGGCGTAAGCTTTCTGACAGAGGTATACTGGGATGGGGAGAAGATGGCGGACCACTATAACGCATATACGGAGTTCGATGTAGTACTGCCGGAACAGAGTGCGGGAGTGCATACGCTGGAGTTAGTGGTGGACAATTCCTGGAATGAAGATATTTCTGCGCTTCATATCCCAAATGATTACCAGTCTTATAATGGGATTACAAGACCGGTGGAACTGGCATATATTCCGGCTCTTTACATTGATTATGTCCACATGACCTCAATATGGAACAGGGAAAAAGAAGTCTGGTGCGCCGAGGCAGTAGTGAAATTAAAGGGTCTGGAAGGCTGGAAAGAGAGATACGGGGCGGAGGAAATATATTTAAGTGTAGAACTGTGTGGGCAACAGGGAAAGTATCCGGTGGATCCGGAAGGCTGTGCAGATAACTGTGATCCCAGTTCTATGATTTGCCACTTTACGATGGAAGTCCCGGAGGCAGAAAGCTGGGAAATTCTCCATTCCCGTCTCTATCTTCTGAAAACACGCCTGATGGCCGGGAACGAAACTTTAGATGACCGCATCGAGCGTGTCGGGTTCCGGCGGGTGGAAGTAAAGGGCAGAGAAATACTTTTAAATGGAAAGAGGGTATTCCCGCAGGGATTCTGCCGCCATGAAGACCATCCGGAGTATGGCTGCTCGCTTCCTGTGGAGGAGATGGCCAGGGATATTGCACTTCTCCTCGACATGGGCTGTAATTCCGTCAGGACAACCCACTATCCCAACGATCAGAGATTCCTGGATTTGTGTGACGAATATGGGATTCTGGTATGGGAGGAAAATCACGCCAGAGGGCTGAATGAAGAACAGATGAGCCACGTAAATTTTGACACCCAGTGCGCTGCCTGCAATGAGGCCATGGTGACGCGCCATTATAACCATCCGTCGATTTACGTCTGGGGAATTTTAAACGAGTGCGCCAGTGAGACGGAGTATGGATATCGGTGCTATGAAAAGCAGTTCCGCCAGATTAAGGAACTGGATGGGTCGCGGCCGGTGACATTTTCGTCCTGCCGGAATTTTAAAGATATCAGTTTTGGCCTGGTGGATATCGTCTCCATGAATGTCTACCCCGGCTGGTACCACGATACACCGCCGGGAAAATGGGTCGATGATTTAGAGGAATGGATCGAGACGACGGACGGTGCGGGAAAGCCGTTAATCTTAAGTGAATTTGGGGCGGGAGCCATCTATGGATTCCACGATTATGACCGGGTAAAGTGGTCGGAGGAACGGCAGGCCGATATTCTGAAATTGCAGTTACAGGCATTTTTAAGAAGAGAGTATGTAAGCGGAACGTATATCTGGCAGTTCTGCGATAACCGGGTGTCCGAGGAAATTATGCGGCAGCGGCCGGGAACGAGGAACAATAAAGGCGTCGTGGATGGATATAGAAGGCCGAAAATGGCGTATAAAATTGTGCGCGAGATGTACCGCGATCATCCGGCGAAAAGCTGACGGGCCGCCAGTAAAAGGAAATAAAAATTATAAGAAGGAGATCCAGCCATGGAATATCAGAATCCGATTTTAACCGGTTTTTACCCCGATCCCAGCGTGTGCCGGGTGGGAAATGACTTCTATATGGTCAACAGCACATTTGAATATCTTCCGGGAATCCCTGTATTCCAC